>JACDDF010000225.1 GCA_013817135.1 Nitrospirales bacterium | reverse complement strand
AATTCGGGTTGCCTGCGGGGATCACCTGAATGAAGCCTGGCGAGAATTAGGGGAAGTCCCATCTGTCCTCGAAGCCGTCGCCCCATTCAAAATGGAACTATCGGTAATACTCGCCCGTAGTCTGCACGGAGATATCGAACTGTATCCCATTGCTGAGAATGCCCATCGGCAAAACATTCTGCATACCACTCGCGTGCCGGCCCAGGTAGCCGACAGGGTCCGGTTACGCGCGGAGAAACTTGCCATTTCTCTCGCAGAGGCTCTTGAGTACTGCGGAGTCATGGCCGTGGAATTGTTTCTTCTTGCGGACGATACCTTGTTGATCAATGAGATCGCTCCTCGGCCTCATAACAGTGGCCATTTCACGTTTGGTGCCTGCACCACGTCCCAATTCGAACAACATCTCCGGGCCATTTGCGGGTTGCCTCTTGGTGATCCGTCCCTCATACACCCCGTCGTGATGGTGAATATGCTTGGGGATCTGTGGCGGAACGGCCCGCCACGGTGGGATCGCCTCTTGGGTGATCCTTGGGTGAGGCTTCATCTCTATGGAAAAAGCCAAGCGGGGCCTGGACGCAAAATGGGTCATTTCCTCCTGCTGACGGAGAATCCAGAGCAAGCATTGAATCAGGCAGAAATCCACCTCCACAGTCTCACGCAGGATAATCCTGCAGCGAGCAGTCTCACCGCTGAGTGTTCTACCGGAGACCTATTCCAAGCACAGACTGACGATCACAAAGAAGGCGGGGCAGTGGAACTGACCGGACCGGAGACGCACACGGCGTTGTCCTCATTCCCAATGACGACAGGCTCTTCACCCGAATACACGCACGACCGCCTACGACCTCGAATGGAGACACCGTCATGACGATGTTCTTCGCAGTGCTCGTCCCCCTGTTACCACTGGCTGCCGGCCTCATTATCGGCCTCTTCGGTAGGCGCTTGGGAGAGAACAGTTACAAAGTGGGAGTTCCTGCTCTGGTGTTAGCCTTTATCGGGTCCCTCTGGATGCTGTACGCGGTCAGCGTGGATGGACCGGTTCGCATTGGCTTACAGCCCTTCTCTCCCGGATCGAGAGACTGGCTTCACTTCGGTCTGTTTATCGATCGTCTGAGTGCGATCATGATAGTGCTCATTACCGGAGTCAGTACCATCATTCATCTCTATTCCATCAACTACCTCCAAGGCGAACGAGGGTATGCCCGATTTTATGCACTCCTGGGCCTGACCACCTTTGTGATCCTTTGTTTAGTGTCCAGTGCGAACCTGTTCATGCTCTTCGTATTTTGGCAACTCTTAAGTTGGATGCTCTATCTCCTGCTCTCCTACAATTATACGCATCCGCCAGCCGTCAATTCTGCGCTTAAGACGTTAATCGTCCATCGAGTCGGCGATATGGCCTTCCTAACCGGAATTCTCCTGACCTATCGCCTCTTCGGGACCCTGGAATTTTCCGAACTGTTCGCCCGCGCCGCGGAGTCCCCGTCGCTGATTCCCCTTTGGCCTGGGGGACAACCCATGATTAGCGGTGTCACGGTGATTACGCTGTTGCTGTTTGTCGGGGCGATGGCCAAGTCCGCCCAATTCCCGTTACACGTCTGGCTGCCGGATACCATGGATACTCCAACGCCCGTGTCTGCGCTCATGCATGCCGGCATCGTCAATGCGGGAGGATTTTTGCTGAACCGCCTGGCCCCGCTGTATGGACTGTCTCCCACCACCTTGCATGTGGTCTTCGTAGTGGGCGCGTTCACAGTCATCCTGGGAGCCTGCATGATGCTGGTTCAAAACGACATTAAAAAAACCCTGGGGTTTTCGACCATGGCTCAAATGGGCTACATGATTATGGAATGCGGATTAGGGGCGTTTGCCCTTGCGATCTTTCACCTCATCGCCCATGGCGTGTTTAAAGCGACGTTATTTTTGAATGCGGGGCATGTGATCCACGCATCTCGACACGAACCCAAACGCCCGACGATCGACCACGGTGGAGAAGTCGTACCTTTTTCACGTGTCACCTGGGTCACCGGCCTCAGCGTCACATTGCTGTTACCGTTGATTATTCTCTTGTCAGCGCATGGGATGTTGCAAATTCCTTTGCTGGACGAACAAGGAGCCGTAATCTTTCTCTTTTTCGCCTGGGTGACCGCTGCGCAAACGATGTTCAGCTTATCCCGGCTTTATGCCGCATCCTGGAAAGTGGTCGGGCTCATGATGCTTGCCTTGTTACTGATCATCTTCACCTATTTATGGGGAGCGGAGACCTTCACCTACTTTTTATATCCTGAACCAGGAGTGACCCATCACTATTTCAAAGTCGCAGCCCTTCATAGTGGATTATTTGATGTGTTGGTCTTGGCGGTGACCGCGATGATAATTTTGGGCTGGGGCATTTTGTACACCAATGCTCGTGGGCAACGCATACTCCTCCCGGGATGGGTCTCCACTCTCGGACCCCGCCTGTACCTTCTCTTCATGAACCGACTCTATGTGGATCACTTCTATACAAGAGCGGGTCAGAGCCTTCTTCGCTTTGCCCAACGCCTGGACCATAGCGTCGGAGGATGGAGGCGATGATGGCAGGATTGGCAGAACATGCCTTGATAATTATGGCCATCCCTTTTCTGGGTGCTGCTCTGGGAACGATCTTTTGGTCGAAACCGACGTTATTCAAAACCTGGGGGCTACTCGTGATTACCGCCACCTGGTTGGGAGTCGCGGCCCCTTCATGGATGTCAGACACACCCACGACCATCTCGCTCTTCCTGATACATTTGATTCTTTCGACAGGGTTTCTCACGATCCTCGGACACCATCCAAACAAAGAAACCCCTATCTCGCTGTGCTTGATGTTGCTGTTCACGGGATTGGGATTGGGCTATATGGTGAGTCCCGGGCCGTCAGGTTCAATATTTTTAAGTGGTATTTTGGGATTATTGATCCTGGCCTTAATCCGGCACAGAAGACAAGGTCGGGAAACCTCATGGTATGCCCTCGGGATATTGGCTGTTGGCATTATTTCCCTATTGGTTTCGGTGGTGGTTCCTGATCCCATCCGGATCATGGCATTGCTTCTCCCCTTGGCCATCGTGTGGCCACTCCTGCCGGTTCAGGGAGCCTTTGTGTCCTCTTTGACCTGTTTACCTGGGCCACTTCCCGCATTTCTGGCCGTTCTCTTGCCGGGTCTCGGATTCTATGGGATCACGAACCTTCTCCCCGTTATACCGGAAGGTGCGTTAACTCTGGTTTGCGTGGTGGCCATCGGCAGCGCCTTATATGGATCGTTACTCGCCCTGAGTCAGGATTCAATGGATAGGTTACTGGCGTACGCTCAGATGGCCCTCGGTGCCATCCTGTGGTGGTACATGGCCCTTACTCAGTCGGTGGCTCCGGGGACAGTGCCTTATTTGGCCGGACTTAGTTTGGTCATCTGTGGGCTCCTCCAGGCAAGTCAGCAGATACGAACGCGTTTCGGCCATCTTGACTTACATGCCTCCCACGGTTTGGCGCACATCATGCCCTGTCTCTCAACGCTTTTCGTCCTGCTCATAACCGCCGCCATCGGGTTTCCGATGTTTACCCTCTTCTCCTCTTTCATGGAAATGCTGTTGCGCCTTTCATCTTTTCCTGTGGGAAACCTCATGATGATTCTTCTCGTTTGGTTGATGGCTTCCTGGTACTTCCCCCGGCTGATGCAACAAGTACTATTTGGCCACCCTTCTCCTCGCTACCAAGCCGGTGACGATCTTCGTGTTTCCGAACAGCTTTCGCTCGTGCTCTTGTTGGCTCTTCTGGTCACGCTCACCATAATGCCATCCCATTGGTTTGGAAGCACTGATCCAGCAGTTCAAACAGTTCAACCATCTTTTGGGATTTTACAGGGTGGAATATGGAAACCATGACGACTATTCCTTATAGCGAAGCCCAACGTATGGAAGTGCGTTCGTTGGTGAACCTCGCCGGCGAGGTCATTGCCTATTATTGGCCCATGCGGACGTTCATTTATCGGAATGTTCTTCATGGCTTGGAGTATTTGGATTTTGAGGACGCCGTCAAGCAAGGCCAACGTTTCCTTGGCGGTCGCCCCTACCTTCCCAACAACCGATTTCGTGACTATTTTCAAATTGGTCGAATTCGTATTGAGGATATTGATGCCGCACTGACGCCGTTGATTCAAGGCAAAACAGTAATGATAGGGAAGAGGCCCGTCACCCACCTTGAAGTTCTTCGGGCCCAGTTCCTTCAGGGCATCAAAGTCCCGGACCACGGCCATCAGGAAAGGGTAAGGGGTTCCCTGTCAGAACGCGCCAACCTGGAGGCTGTTGCGAACCGATTGCGGACGGTACTCCGGCCACCCAATCAGGATGCAAGGGTGCAAACCACCGTCCTAGCCGACACTCAAGCTCTTGGACATGATGTGACCTTAAGTGCCTGGTGTGATCAGATTCTGGGGACCAGGATCGTGGAGCAGATCAATGAGGAACTCATTAAATGGTGCGGAGCGTTTGTGGATGAAGGTCATGCGGCTTGGACCATGCCCCATCGCGAGACGTCCTTTTATAACGCATGGAAACATCTTGCCCAACACGATTTCAGCGGGACGTTCCTTGGCATTCAAGACTGGAAACACAAAATCCAGTCATTGCCGGAACGCCCGGAAGATACCATCCTGAGATACTTGGAAACCCTCGGGATCCCCAAGATCCTCTGGGAAGACTATCTCTCTCTTCAGCTTGGCGCCTTGCCGGGATGGACCGGATTTATCAAGTGGCGCGCCGAAGAGGCTGGCTATGAGTGGCAGGCCGCATTTCCGGCAAGCCTGGTCAAGTACCTCGCCATCCGGCTGTTTTATGAGAGAGAGCTGGTCCATAAGGCCTGCCGGACGGAGTTGGGAATAGCAGGAGACTATACCGCGCTTTTGGCGTTTATGCAGGACCAGGCACACGTGCACTGTCTTCGTCACGCACGCGTGACCGGCATACTTAACCAGGAGTTCACGCAAAAAGTCGATCGGTTGCGATACCGGATTCCACGAGCTAGCCAGGGGGCCTGGCAAACTCTTGCGGACCACTACAGTGT
>JACDDF010000224.1 GCA_013817135.1 Nitrospirales bacterium | reverse complement strand
ATGACGAACGGATCAAAGCCCTCTGCGTGAAACGAGGTGCCTTTCACTTCAGCCGAAAGAATCATCCAGAATATCAAACAGAACAGGGGCCCTTTCGGAAAGCCACAAAGTACGGAAACTATAACGCATGGTTCCAGGAAATCGGGTTCGAACGATATGAGTTCGTAACGGCCTTTGATCCCGATCATGTTCCGGAGCGGACTTTTTTATCGAAGGTCCTTGGATATTTTGAGGACCCAACCATCGGGTATGTCCAGGCTCCACAGGTATATTCCAACCAGAATGCCAGTTTCATCGCCCGCGGTGCGGCGGAGGAGTCCTTCGCGTTTTATTCCTCGACCCAAATGGCCAGCTACGGATTGGGATACCCGATTATCGTGGGCTGTCATAACACGCACCGAGTGTCTGCCCTTCGGGAAGTGGGTGGGTTTGCACCCCACGATGCTGACGACCTGCTGCTCACACTTCTCTATCGAAACCGGGGATGGGAGGGAGTCTATGTGCCGGAGGTGCTCGCACAGGGCTTGGCCCCCACGGAATGGGGTACATATTTGAACCAACAACGTCGTTGGGCTCGTTCACTCCTTGATATCAAACTCAAGATCGCCCCAACTCTGGTTCACAATCTATCATTTTCCTCCCGTTTAATGAATGTGTTACACGGGTTTACCTACTTGCATAAGAGTTTCATTCTCCCTATTACCATTCTTCTCATTGCCGTGATGTTGGTAGTGGGAGAAATGCCAAAGGTGTTGAATGCAGAAACTGTGACCACCGGAGGACTATTACTTTTCATACTGCAACTTTGCGAGCGGTACCGACAACGATTTTATTTGCACTGGAGGCGGGAACGAGGGTTTCATTGGCGAGCCCATCTCTTACAGTTTGCGAAATGGCCTTATTTCATCATGGCATTTTTCGATGTGGTCTTCGATCGGCGGTTTCCATATTTAATCACATCAAAGATTTCAAGGACTCCTGGTGCTTCGCTCGCTTTATGGCCTCATATCCCCATCCTGAGCATGATCGGCCTTGCTTGGTTAGTCGGCCTTTCCATTCACGAGACCGTTCCGGTGGAGGTGCAATTCTGTGCCGGGTTCGCCATGATTACCACCCTCGTACTTTTGGCAACTGAGTGGTACGGTGTGCCCCGATCGACTTCGAAGCTGTGAGATCGTTTTGTTACCCAGTTCCACAAGAGTTGCAAAATGGAAATAGAACTTGCTGGGCTGGTGGGAAGAAATCATTGAAAGCTGAAGGCAATTGGGAAAGTCGATGAGTTCTCCATCCAGAGGAATCATCTATATTGTGACCGGACAGAAGTTTGTTGAGGAAGCCTGTCGCTCTGCGGCCAGCGTCAAGCAATGTATGCCTGATATTCTTATCACAATTTGTTCGGACATCCCTTTGAATTCACCACTCTTCGATCAGGTCATGGCCATAACCAATCCCATGTATGGGGTTGAGGATAAAATCCTCATTACTGCAAATTCACCGTATCAAGAAACGTTGTTCCTCGATTCGGATACCTAAGCGGCTGATGATAGCCGGGAGCCCCTGTTAACCGAATTCTCTCGTATTCATGAAATTTTGGGAGTCGGGCTCTGGCCTCAATGCTGTCATGTCCACGACCCGCATCCATATGACTATTCAGCACCCAAAATGTTGAGAATTTAACGAGCTGAAAGCCTTTCGAAAAAAAATCATCCGCTTTATTCAGGTCAGATTCCGGCCTGCAAAGGCCTCATAGGGTTCTGAATGGACAGACTCAGGTTGTTTTCGGGCGAGAATCAGGAGTCCGGGACTCAAACATATATTGCATATGGTTCGAAGAGGCCACCAGTCACCACCACCGCCTTCGGTGAACAGCCCTCGCTCGAGAAGCACGTGTCAGGAAGAAGGCGGTCATGAATATTAAAGACCAAGACCTGGAGCCCGTGGCTCGCAGGTGAATCAGGAAGAGCCGCCGCCCCGAGGCCCGCTTGTTGTTGCCAATTGAGGCGACAGGGTTCGGTCAATGTGGGTTTTGTTTCAAAATTCCCCAGGCAAGCAGTCAGTATGGTGAGTGCCATTAGGGGACACACAAGCCAGCTACCCTCCCACCAGCTTGTTTTCAACATAAACACCGGTAATCTTTCACGCATCTATTGGAATTCGAATGGTAGTCTTTCATTCCCTTATCTTTGTGAGTTGAATTTCCCCATATAGGGCCAGTGCTATCCATTCAACATAATCTAGTGGACGGGTGAGGCCGGGGACCCATACTTTTTGATCTCAATTGAGAAGAAAATTCTGTATTCTTCATTGTCTTAATAAACCACTTTTTTCCAAAGATGAAACCGTAAAACAATAGCGGGATCAGGATGGAGGTTCACTTTCTAAAGGTGACCACCCTCATGGAGCGTGGATTCAGGTGCACGGTAAATCGTCGAATCCCCTCTCCTGTTCCCGCAGCATCACGCGCTTCAAAAATAATGGCGACCTGTCTCCCAGTAGATCTGGCCATCTCTCTGTAACTTCAATTCAAATTTCAGCTGTCGTAATTTCGCTTCATGACGTAGAGTGGGTAGGGTACTCTTAAATTTTCAATTTGAGATGTTGGATCAGGCCTACTTGGATGTGAGTCAGATGAAGCCTTTTTCCGTCAACGTTTTGGGCTTTTTCGGATTTGGCACGGGTTTTAGTTTCTTGTCCATGGTCATGGTTGTTCACAGCTCCTCTTCGACTGATGGTCATGATTTCCATTTCCGTACAGGTTGATAACAGGTAATTGCCAATGCCAGGGTTAGCGAGTGTTGATAAAAGAGATAAATGGACAGCAAGCGTTTAATGGTGGCACACTCACGACCGTCCTCCGTCCTGCCAGAAATTTCCGCTAGCTGAGAAACGATATGGTTTCAATTCCAGTCCTCTCATTCTTGCATGCCGGTTCCTATCCTCATGATCTATATGGGTTATGATGTTCTAAAATACTCCCTGGCGAATGACAAAAATATAGTGAAAAGAACAGTGAACAGGAATGCTTTGCCTATGAAGGTTATGCTTGATCTAAAGGTCGGAGGGTCAAGTGAAAGGAGCGATTGCGGCTGGCTTCTTGTGGCTTCTTGACCGCGATGTACGTCCCATGAGGTGTTTCTCACTATGGCGTAATGATGACGTCGACAAAGGCAGGGAGACTGTCGGCACCTAGAATGTCGGTGACCCTGAGTGTGAAGCGGAAAATCCGTTCCTCAACCACAAAGGGTGCCAAAAGTTTGGATTGGGCAGAATACGGATCAAGAAGCGGGACTTTACTTCCTCGCACTTGTTCCCAGTGATACTGGAGGGAGCCACCATCGGGATCGTAACTCGCTAAGCCATTCAAGGTGACTCGTGTTCCAGAAGAGACCGTTTGCGTTGTCCCGGGATTCGAAACCGGTGGGTGATTGGGCTCATCGTTGACCTCAACCAGAATATCCAGGGTGGCCTCTTGATTGCGGTTTTTTACGGTGAGCACGGTTTCCCCATTCCCCACCAGCCGAAGCACCCCATTTGGGTTGACAGAAATAATGTTGTCATTGGCGGACTGGTAGGTCGTTCCTGTGCTTTGGGCGCGAATGGAACGGGTCATTCCGTCTGAGAATATCCCGATCACCGGTAACTCAAGCGTCTTTCCTAGAAAGTCCACCTGGTCATACACGCGAGCCCCGCCTGCTCGTCCCAATCGAAGCGGTTTATCTGTTTGAAAGTCTATTTCTAGGAGTTCGGCGCTTGGCTCAATCTGAATCAAAATTTCATCGAAAATGGCTAAGGATTCATGTTGGGATTGTCTGCCACCCTGTTCGGCCACGGCGAGAAGCCGATAGGTACCCATGGCTTCTTCGGGGACCACGATGTTTCCGCCAAAGGGAGGCGTGCTTTTGTCCGTCGCGACAAGGGCTAATTTTTCTTCGACCGATACCCGTAGCATGTCATCGAATTCTTCATACCAATAATAGTTCACCCTGGTTACGCCTGGGAGACCCCTTAAATCCAGAGCTACCGGAATATGATTGCCTGACTGATGAACGCTGGATTCTTTCGGCTCAATAATAGAGAAGGACCAGGCTGGTTGATGTCCAAGCAGAATGGCAAATGCAGTCAGGAGGACTACCGTGTTAAGTGGGACGCGAGTGGGAGACATGTACGTACCTCACAGAGAATCAGAAGCCATGACGCTTATCATACATGACCTTTCCCAGAAGGCGCATCTCATGATCACCGTGAGGCCTGAGTTATGAAATGTGGGAGAGGAAAAAAGCGGAAGGCCCGGGCGTGAATGAGAATGAAGGAATGGTGGACACCTTGACTCTCATTCCATTGGAACTGCCGAAGAGTCTTACATCGCGATCTTTTCGGACTCAGCGTCCTGGTCAATCTGATCAAGGTCCGATTGATTCAGTACCCAAGCCGGGACTGGACGAATATCCCAGATGACTCCGAAGAATTGCAGGCCTCGCAGCACGTAATATGTCACATCGATTTCCCACCATACAAATCCCTGACGGGTGGAACTGCAATATTTATGATGATTGTTGTGCCACCCTTCACCTAATGTGATGATGGCCAGGAGGAAGTTGTTCCGGCTATGGTCGGACGTAGCAAAACGCCGGGTGCCGAAAACATGAGAGAGCGAGTTAATGGTGAAGGTGCCATGCCACAAGGCCACCGTAGAAATCACGAAACCCCAGACCAGCATTTGCCATCCACTTGTTCCCAAATTTGGATAGGCACTGCCGAGCCATTTCCCCAAGAGAAACAGAATGACTGCCAACCCAATTGGGACAAGGGTGTCGAAACGATTCAGAAATCGTAATTCCGGGTATCGAGCAAAATCTTTGATGCGGTTCAGCTTTGTCGCAAGTTGGTCATGGGTTAAAAACCAACCTATATGGCTCCACCAGAGGCCGCGGATGACGGGAGAGTGCGAATCTTCAGGTTTATCAGAATAGGCATGGTGGTGGCGATGGTTGGCGGCCCACCATAAGGGACCCCGTTGGGCCGCACTGGCACCAAGACAGGCAAATACGAACTGCATCCCTCGTGAGGTGCGAAACGTACGGT
>JACDDF010000223.1 GCA_013817135.1 Nitrospirales bacterium | reverse complement strand
GATTCGCATCAAGCACATCGGCTTCGGTGAGGTTGGCGCCGGAGAGATTGGCTTCCGTTAAATTTGCGTGAAAGAGATAGGCGTCTGAGAGGTCGGCACCTTCCAGATTGGCCTGGCTTAAATCAACCCCGGTAAAGTCATACCCGGATAGGTCGGCTCCGCTCAGATCGGGTTGAATGGTCTGGCTTGTCCGTCGAAATTTGTTCCATTCCCCGACCCCTCCCTTGATGAGGCGTTCAACATGCTCAAGATTGGCCATGAGGAGAGTGCCGGGATTGAATTACGAACTGTGTCGCCTGGCTGAAGGTGGTATGGTTTCTCCTCGGCTACCGCTTTTTGAGGTACTTGAGGAACTCCGAATCCGGGGAGAGCACCAATGTGGTATTGTTCGCAAATGTCTTTTTATAGGCTTCCATGGTTCTGATGAATTCAAAAAACTCCGGGCCTTGCTCGTAGGCTGTCGCATAGATTTTGTAGGCTTTAGCTTCACCGTCTCCACGAAGTTCCTGTGCGGTTTTATAGGCCTCGGCCAGAATGATTTGCTTGTCTTTCTCGGCTTCGGAGCGAATCTTTTGGGCTTCTTCCTCTCCCTCTGCTCGATATTGCTTGGCCTGGCGTTCCCGTTCGGCTTGCATCCGTTGGAAAATCGCCTTTTCATTTTGCTCAGGAAGGTCGGCTCGCTTAATGCGTACATCCAGGACCTCAAGCCCGTAGGCCGAGGCTTTTTCGTTGGAACGATCCGATACGACCTTCATGATCAACGCACGGTTTGCGGCCACGATTTCACCCAGTTCATGGCGGCCCAACTCAACCCGCAATTCCGAATAAATAATATCGTCCAGGCGCTGGAGGGCACCTCGTTGGGTCTGGAAGGCTTGATACACTTTTAAGGGATCCACAATGCGCCATTTGGCGAAGTTGTCGATCACCAGGGATTTCTTATCGCTGGTAATGACATCTCGAGCGGGAGCGTCATAGTCCAGATAGCGTTTATCAAAGAAGGTGACTTGATGGTAAAAGGGAATTTTAAACTTCAGCCCTGGTTCCGTGATGGTTTGGACAGGTTTTCCCAAGGCGACCACAATAGCCGTTTCGGTTAAGTCGACCACAAAAAATGGGGAAAGACCTAAGACCAAAAGCAGTCCAAAAACTAATATGACACCAATGAGGAGATTTTGTTTCATCGAGAGTCCCCTCCTTGAGTGGTTGTTTCTCCGCGCGAGCGGGATTGGCGATCTAACGGAAGAAAGGGCAGGACATTGCCGATCGCCTTGGAATCCAGAATGATTTTTTCCGTGTTAGCCATGACTTCTTCCATCGTTTCAATGTAGACCCGTTTACTGATGACATCCTTGGCGAGTTTGTATTCTTTTAAGGTCTGGAGAAAGTAATTGGCTTCTCCCTCCGCCCGCGCAATTCGTGACTGTGCATGGCCTTTGGCCTGGTTGATGCCTTGAGCAGCTTCCCCTTTTGCTCTGGGAATTAAATCGTTTCGGTAGCCGTGAGACTGATTAATGAGCTTTTCACGGTCTTCCTTGGCGCTGGCAACATCTTTAAAGGCTGCGGCGACGGCTTCCGGAGGATTGACATCCTGAAGCTGAATCGTGGCCACTTGCACGCCGGCCAGGTACTGATCGAGGACGCCTTGAAGCAGGTCTTGAGCTTCCTGTTGAATCTGGGCTTTGCCGATCGTTAACGCTTCATCAATCTTACTTTTGCCGATGACTTCGCGCATAGCAGCTTCAGCGGCGTTGTGAATGGTGGACTCGACATCGGCGACTTTATATAAGTAATTTTTAGCTTCTTTGATTTTATATTGGACGATGAACTCGAGAGACAAAATATTCATGTCACCGGTCAACATGAGGGCTTCTTTGGGAACGAATTGGGTGCGTCCTCGGTCGGTGCGGAATCCCACCTCCACCCGATGGAGTTTTTCAATTTTTGGGGTGTCGACTGTTTCTACAAATGGAATTTTAAAATGTGGTCCGGATTCAACCTCACGAACAATATCGCCAAACCGTTTCACCAGACCCTGCTCGTCGGGGGCCACAATAAACACCGATTGCCACAGAGCCAGGACTGCCAGGACAATATAGATAATGGATTTGAATCCCCGGCCGGGCACGAGTCGAGTGAGTTGCTCTTGTGCTTTACGAAGCGCTTCATCGAGGGGGTCTTGACCACTTCCTCCCCACGGATCTTTAGGTTCCCATGCCATACGTTAGTCCTATAATTTGAGTTAAAAGCGGGATGAGCGAGGTGATTACTGTAGTTACGTGAACCAAGGTAACAGAAATATTTGAATGGGGCAATAAAAGATCAATGAATCCTATTCCACACAGGCAGGGAGTGCAGTGCGGCAGCTCTCTATCTGTTATGGAATCGTTCTATTGGCTATTTTAGTAAGTGTGCTTAGTCAGGTATTTGGCCGTGGCCCCAGCAGGAAAAATTCTTATTCCCATGGGGAACGAAAAAAAATAGGAAAAACCTATGGCTAATCTTTTCCATGAGATTTGGCGAGAATGGAGGCTGGGTTGAAAGATAATAGACCTCCATCCCGTAGTCTGTTTGGGGGAGTTTCCTACTGGATCATAAATAGGTGATGTTGATCCAATAGCCGCAGAGGGATTGGTGATAGGGCAACGATGAAATAAGTTTTATTTTTTGGTAGGGATGTTTATGACGACATGGAGAAAACTATTAGTTGCCTGTTTGATGCTTTTAAGTGTTTTGGGGGTAAGCCGAGCTTTTTCAGGCCCGGTCGTCCCAAATCTGGAGGATCCTCTCCCTGGTCGTGACCAAGGGATTAGAGTTGACGGAGTTCAGGGAGGAATGTTTGTGGTAGATACGGCGTCAGCTAAGTTGAAGTTTTGTGGTATCACTCCTGTCGGATGTACTCCCTGGAATAATTGAGTAGGGCAGAGAAAATGTTATTTGGAAAGTTAGGAGAGGGGTTTTTTGATTGACCGACCGCGCAGACAATGAAATCCAAATTTCAAGCTAGGACATCCTCGCAATTACCTCATCGGCATCTGATGCTGCATAAGCCTTACGGCGTTCTGTCGAAATTTACCGATGCTGAAGGGCGTCCGACCTTGGCCGACTACGTGCTTGAACCACGGGTCTATCCGGCCGGTCGCTTGGACATGGATAGCGAAGGCCTGCTTCTGCTGACTTCGGATGGAGAGCTGGCTCATCGTTTGACCTCCCCATTACATAAAATTTCCAAGACCTATTTGGTGCAAGTGGAACGTATTCCAGATGAATCGGCTCTCGTGCAACTTCGTGAAGGTGTCATGGTCAAGGGGAAACGGACCAGGCCGGCTAAGGTTCAGCGACTTCAGGATGAGCCCGCCGTCTCTCCTCGTTCCGTCCCCATTCGTTTTCGCAAATCCGTCCCCACGGTGTGGTTGCGGATGGAAATTCAAGAAGGGATGAACAGGCAAATTCGGCATATGACCGCGCAAGTAGGACACCCGAGCCTGCGGATTATTCGTGTGGCTATCGGGCCGATTCGGTTGGGATCTCTTCCGCCAGGGCAGTGGAGGGAGCTTCGAACAGGAGAATTGCGGGGGTTGTCTTAGAGCTTTTTGTGTAGCGTGTGAGGACAGGAGAAAGCCCTTCGGATGAAGTAATTGGCAGGAGCCTGAAGCATCCCTCATTTTTGACCCTGGTCATGATGTTGATAAAAAAATGGTTATTAGGGTTTTTACCTTGAACATTGTTACGCAGACAGGTAAAATTCACCGCTCGTCATCAATGAACATGCGTTGATGGCCGACGGAACGGCGACATGACACATTTTTGAATCAGGCCGATGTCATGATCGTGTCTGGTCGGTCTAGGGCAGCCCCTCGCCCGCTGTTTTGTCTCCCAGCTAGAACGACATAAGGAAGTTGATTCGAGAATGAAGCATTTCTCTGTGAACAAATGGACGGTCGGGTCTTAGGTTGTGACGTATGGTCTTAGCCCATAGCCGGAATTCACCGGTCTCATTCTATAGTTCCTGTTGAGATGGTGCTAATAATTCACTTCTGGTCACTTACATAAGAATGGAGATATTCCCAACATGTCGGTAACTATTATTCTGGTTCTGTCCGTTCTCGGATTAGCTATCGCGTATTACTATTCTTCCTCGGTCATGAAGATCCCCATTGATATGGGTGTCAAAGATCCGGAAACCCGGAAGCGTCTGGCGAAAATCCATTCGGCTATTGCCAACGGGGCCATGGCATTCCTGAAGCAGGAATACAGAATTATGGCCATTTTCATGGTGGTCTTTGCGGCTATCATTGCGGTGTTAATTGATGACCATCATACGGACTATGTGAATGAAGGGCTGTATACCGCTATTGCATTTATCTTTGGTGCCATTATTTCGATTGCCTCCGGTTTTATCGGGATGAAGATTGCGACACAAGGCAATGTGCGGACGACGGTTTCTGCCAATCAATCTCTCTCCACCGCATTTAATGTCGCGCTGCATTCCGGAGCTGTGATGGGCTTTGCGTTGGTCAGCTTGGCGGCCTTAGGACTGTTAACTATCTATCTTGGACTCAAAAGTATCATGCCGGCTCAACTCCCGACCCATATTCTGATGGAAGTGATTGCCGGCTTCGGCCTCGGGGGTTCGTCTATCGCGTTATTTGCGCGGGTGGGTGGAGGAATTTTCACAAAAGCCGCCGACGTCGGGGCCGATTTGGTGGGAAAAGTTGAAGCGGGGATTCCCGAAGATGATCCGCGTAATCCTGCGGTGATTGCCGATAACGTGGGCGATAACGTGGGTGATGTGGCCGGAATGGGGGCTGACTTATTTGGTTCCTGTGCGGAAAGCACCTGCGCCGCCATGGTGATTAGTGCGGTCGCTTTTTCCGGAATGGTTGATGCGTTGTTGTATCCAATCCTTATTTCTGCCATCGGCATCCCGGTGAGCTTTCTCACTCTGATGATGGTCAAGGTCACTTCCGAGGACCAGGTTGGCCCGGCGCTGAAAAAGATGCTGATCATCTCCAGTGCGCTGATGGCGGTGGTGATGTTTTTTGTCACCAAGGCCATGCTCCCGGATACGTTTGAAATTAGT
>JACDDF010000222.1 GCA_013817135.1 Nitrospirales bacterium | reverse complement strand
CCCCGTGGGTTCCAGTATGCGCCGGCCCGAGATTCAAAAACATGAAATCCGATGAAGGTCGCGATGGCTTCATTCCCCATTCTTCCGGTCGGAACTGCAGAGCCTCCTCTTCCTTTTCGTGTCGATCGTCTGACAAGTGAAAGGGAGGCATTTCGGTTGCCCGTGCCGGATGATCTTTACGTAGCGGATGTCCTGTCCACGTTGGAGGCATGAGAATTCGCCGCAAATGGGGATGGTCATCGAAGACAATGCCGAACATGTCCCAGACTTCCCGCTCATACCAATTGGCCGACGGCCACAATGTGGTTATGGAGGGCAGAGATAGTGGCTCTCCGATCAACGGCACTTTTACGCGCACAGCTTCATTACGCTCAAATGAAAGCAGATGATAGACCACAGTAAAATCGCTGGGCGGCTGGCCTTGCCGGTTGCGGCGGCTTCGTTCGTCAATGGCAGTGAGGTCATAGAGGAAGCTAAAGGGTCTCTCCAGACGGACCTTGAAAAATTCCAGGACGTCTTTCACGTTATCCGGGCTTGTCCAGATCGTGTCTATTTGATCCTTCGTTTCTTGTATAGTGATGTTGGACCCCCAATAGGCTTTGATCGCTTCAACCGCTTCTATCGTGGGCATTCGGATAATCGTCTTTCTCCTGGAATTCAGGACGAAAAGGGAAAATCATCAACGTTGGGAAGTTCTTTTTGCCTCTGCCGTCCGGCGCGCTTTTGATCCCGCAGGGAAGGTGGTGGCGGACGTTGAACTTCTTGTGGGCCAACCTTCCAACTCAACGGCCGCCGCTCTTTGCCCACCGCGTTCTGTAACAATAGCAATCCTTCCATAAAGGTATAGGGAGATGGAGGGCACCCCGGCATGTAGACATCGACCGGAAGAAACGAGTCGACGCCCTGCACCACCGAATACACATCGTACATGCCCCCGGAATTGGCACAGGATCCCATGGAAATAACCCATCGAGGTTCCAGCATCTGCTCATATAAACGCTTGATGACAGGGGCCATTTTCAGAAATACCGTTCCGGCAATTACCAACACATCCGCTTGTCGCGGAGATCCTCGCAACACCTCCGCGCCAAATCGCGCGATATCAAACTTGCTGGTCACGCTGGTGGCCATTTCGACGTAACAACACGACAGCCCGAAATTCATCGGCCACAGCGAATACTTCCGGCCCCACGCGATTAAATCCTGCAGCCTGGCCATCATGATTGATTGGCGCACGACCTCCGTCAACGATTCTTCCTCGTTTAACAGATGATGTGTGGACAGCGGCTTAGGATTCCCGGACATGATCCCCGAATGTTCCTCCTCTCCCATCGTCAGACCCGCTTGTTAATTTCACGTTGCGAATTGTCCATTCGCGCCCGGATGCGATCGAAACGCGGTCCCCAATCTAATGCTCCGACCCGCCATTCATACGCCAAAGCGACAAAAAGGATTCCCATAAATATGGTCATGGCCCAGAAACCAAGCCAGCCGGCCTCGCGGACCGCAATGGCCCACGCAAAAATAAAGACCGCCTCTAAATCGAAAATCACGAACAACATGGCTATGAGATAGAATTGAACGGGAACACGGATATGAGCCGTGTGTATGGGAAGCATTCCGGCCTCGTAGGGTTGACGTGCCGCTCTGCCAGGGATACGGCGTTCTCCCAAGACAAAGGCCAAGCCCAACATCACGACGACCACCAGCAGGACTAAAACCCCATAAAGAACCAACTGCCATATTTGAAGCTCGTCCATACCACTCTTTCTTCACATCCGTCAAAATGTCAACAGATTTCACAGCATGGTCATAGCCGATATCTTTAGGGATACCATGGACACACCTGGAGACATACTGCCAAAAACCCTGGCATTCTGCTCTTGCCCTAAAAAATCCCTGTTAAACCTTATTTCACAATATTCAAGGATTTTAAAAACCACATATAAGGATGGGGAGGTGAACAAGGGAGAAAAATAGGGGGAAGCGTATGATGAATCGGAAAAAATTCATGGCTGAAGGAACGTTTTTAACTGATACGAAGCTGGTCGAAAGAGGGCAGGGAAAGAATTTGGGCAGAGGCCTTGCCTCAGGGGACCGGGCAGATCCTTAATGACGTGACCGAACTACTGAATCATGCCCCGACATATGAAGGAACTGTGGATCTTAGGTTATAGACGGCATGAGCGTGCAGACACCTTTCATTCAACCTGCTAAGGAAGAATACCTGCATGCAAATTAGGCTAATTGTTCCGCCACTCGGGCTATCCGGCATGCCCGGCTTCCATGAGCTCTTTGAATTTCCTTAAATTGTGTTGTATTTTCCTTTGAGGATCTTCGCCCAGCATTTTTAGCACTCCCGCCCCGATTAATCCTCCTACAGGGCTATATTGGAGAGTGCCCCGGACTTTGGTCGCATTTTCATCAACAAGAGGTTTGAATTGAACCGATCCTGCATGATCGACATCGGAGTGTGGTCCATTGTCAGCCATCCGATGCCTTCGTGCTCCTTTTCATTGATAATTTCGGCTTCCCATTCAACCCTGGAGGGACCTGGTACGTTTTCCATAATGGGAACCGCCATAATCCAGCGGGAACGGGTTGGAGAAAAAATTTCGATATGTTCGATGTCATCCATAAATCGTAGACGATTGTCCAATTGCCGCCAGAACCGGAATAGTTCTTCATGACGGCGATAAACGATGATCGAGTCTTCAATTTTCACAGCTCGGGACGATTTAATGTTTCGTCTCCAGACCGGAAGTCGGAGATGTCCGTAGCGCTTGAAGACCGTGATAGAGCAAGCCCGTGCCTACCCCGGCAAGCACAAGCCGTCCAACCGAAGGACGTGTGAGGCCAAACCAGGTTAATAATCCTCCCCGACAATATTCGGCAAGCAGCTTTTCGAACGGCTGCTTGAAATACTCTCCCTATCTTGTTTTATTTCACAAAGAACCTTTTTGTGGATGGTATCGTGCCCTTTTTCTGTGATCGTTTCCGGCATGGACTCCTCCTTTTTCAAAACGGTAATTCAAGTATACATTTTATTATGCAGGAATAATTTCAGGCCTATTGCAACCTGCTTTATGATTCTCCCGGAAGCCGCGCATCGCGATATCTTTTTGGAAATGCCTTGCTTCGCTTCTTCTCATTAACTCGTTAATTATCCAAGGTAAAAGCAATTTTCAAGGTGACTTGCCACTGAACGACCTTTCCCTCATTGATCGCCCCCCTGGTTTCCACAACCTGGAACCACCGCATGTTTCGAACCGATTGGGAAGCTTTCGCCACGGCATGTTGAATCGCCTGTTCTTCCGTGGTCGTTGACGTTCCAGTGACTTCTATGGATTTTTACACATGATCCTGGTTGCCCATGTCCCACTCCTTTTTGGTTCGTTTTTCATTCCCTGGCACCTTCTTGGCCATTCCCTTTTTTTTAAAAAACACAAAACCCATCATAAGAATTTTCTTTTGCACCCACTGGAGAAATCTAAATTTCGATCTGGGTGAGCGAAACCCGAAATTCCCTCATTGTTGAAAATGTAATGTCGGAACACCTCCCGCAAACCACCCCCTCAACCACCATCCAACTGCTACCCCGATCACAAAAAGCAGCCCCTTCCAGACCATTCCCACAACATGCCATGCTCCAGAATCACTGCGAAATTTTTTCTTCTATCATTCGATCCATCTCCGCCTGATGTTTCTCAAAATCCGCATCGGCCATGAGCGTATACAAGGTATCAAGTGAAATCTCAGAGGTGATTGAGGCATCCGGATCTGGAGTTTTTCTGCGCCGAATCTCTTCCCATTCCACCGTTGTCGGTGTATAAAACACGTCTTTGAATCCCGCCTGTTCAAACCGGCTGACAAGCGCGTCTGCATCGTTAAGCTGGGCATATTCCTTCGTTTTGCAATATTCGCTCAAAAAATCCAGGAATTCATGTTCCACCTGATATAAGCGGGCAATCGTTTGGGGTCCAAGCTTTGTCAATATCGTTGAAGAAATTCCAAGCCGCTCCTGGTATGAGGTCTCTATTTGAGAGGGAATATCGACAGTTAACCCCCCCGTCTGATCTATTAACCCCCCCATCTGATCTAAAAATTCCTGAATGGTCTCGCAGGGTGCCGTATAGGCATCACAACCCGCCGTGTCAAAGAAACTCTTTGCCTGACGCATGCTGGCCACAATCAATTGGGTTTTTATCTTTTTCTTTCCCCGCAAGTCGAGAAGCTGTCGTTGCGCTTCAAGACTGACATGCGCTCCCAGAAAATCGGCCTCCAACCCCTGATCCAGACGCCCCATAAAGATATTCGTCCGTGAGACATTCGCCATGACTGCCCCCATCACCACCTGCCGCGCGGAAAAGGTCGAGGTAAAGTTCACAGGGATGCCTTCCCGCTCAAGATCTCTGGCCACGAACATACAAGAGGGATGATGAGGGGTAAAAGGGACCTTCACAATCGCGCTCGTGACCATTCGACGTAAATCACGCCCCACCTGTAGGGCGGCAATGGGATCCTCCATCAGTTTCATATGAAGCTGGAGGCTCACTTCCCAAGGCCGTCCACTGGCAAAGCATCTGGAAAAGGCATTGCCGATGCGCCCACAGATAATGGCGTATAACAAGGGTAACAAATCTTGATGCGGACGCCCTTTTTGAAACGACCGCAGCTCTTCCACCAGATGTAACAGATCGCCCTCGTCCAAATATTTGGCAAGAACCTTTTTGACCAATGGTTGATTAACGGTATTCCCATCCACTTCTTCCCAAATCGCTCCATTATCCGTGGCCAGCAAACCGGATAATTCTTGGGTATCCGCCGTATCGGCATAAATGTGCAACGTCCCGGCATTTTGAAGAGCCTTCAACAGGGAAGAACATGCCAATTGAGGAGTGGCAACGTTCTCTTTGGATTGTCCTTGCGCAATGAGTGCATCGGTGAATGTCATTGTGCTCATAGTTTTCCCTTCAACCTCTTTCTCCTCAGGAGTAAGGTAGAACAACAACCCTTGCGCGGTTTTTGTCCACTCCTGCTTGTCCTTTTGTTAATCCGTACACCCTGCTCGGGAGACGGACATTT
>JACDDF010000221.1 GCA_013817135.1 Nitrospirales bacterium | reverse complement strand
GGTCATCACGGCCTCGATATGCTGTAATTCCCAGATGAAATCATCTGGCCGCGTTTTCTGAATGGTGCTGAATTGGGTGTCACCGCCAGCGGTTTTCCAATCGACTCTGTCGAGCCCTGGTTGGTGCCCGATCGTGAGTTCCGCGAAACCGTCATCTCCTTGAATCCTTGCCCACTTTCTGGAAGGGGATGTAATGACGTCTTGCACCACCCTTCCGATTAGCCCTGCTTCAGTCCTCAGGGTAAGCAGGCAGAGTTTGTCGTACTCCACCATATCTGTCTGGACATAATCCAGTGTCGCGGACACTTCGGTGATGCGACCTTTTCCCAGGCCCCCACTCAAAAATTGCCAAAGATTGATCGCGTGGGAATGTTCCCCGCTGGCACCTCCTCCCCGTTTCCAAAACCCCAGATAACTGTCCTGTGGACCCTGTAACCATGAATGGGCCGCGAAGATGCCGCCCCAATGTTCACGAAATTCCACGTCAATGGTTTCAATGGTCGATAATTGGCGACCGGCTTGGAGTGTTTCCTGGGCGGCCTTTCCCACGACGTGGTCATATCCTACGAATGCGAACGTGCCAGTCTCGGTTACCATATTGTGTAATTTTTGGGCCTGTTCCAAGTTCGGGGGGCAGAGAGGTTTTTCCACAAGAATGGCTTTGGGCTTTTCCTCAAGAGCCGCGAGGGCCAGGGGGAGGTGGGAATCTGGCGGAGTCCCAACGACAATGAGATCAAACCCTCCTCTCGGGGCGTTTTTGACCAGAGAAAGCGTGATGGCCTCGTCCCATTTTCCATAACGAGTTGGATAAATGGTCTGCTTTGTTCGATCCAATGCCGCTTGGTCCACATCGCATATCGTGACGTTCCAACCCAGGGAGCGGGATGCATGAGCCAAATGGTTACCAATGGACCCCGCGCCAAAAATTTTTACGTTATACATGTATCCTCCTTAGAGTGTTCACGAGACTCGGTATATGGATGCACATTCATGCCCGGCATGATTGCGGTTGTCAGCATTCTTCATTCCTGAGTAGTTAGTTGGGAAATATTTCAAAAATATTGTTTTGCAGGGGTCTGACTTGTGTGTGATGAAACCTTCCTAATGCATGTTGTAATCGCTTGATGCGGTCTTCGATATGCGCCAGGTTGATTTCAGGGAAAATGTGGTTCAGATAATTGTAGCGTTGCGATCGGTTTTGATCACCCATGCGAAATTGAGCGTTGAACCGCCGTCGTAATTTTCTGCCGAGCGCCTGGGATTTTGCGGCTAATAGCGTGCCCAATTTCGGGGTCGAGGGTGAAAAGTTGGCGTCGAATGTTTCCAGCGTATTCACGATGTTTTCTGAGGCAAAAGGCCCTTGGAGGGCCGCGAGATATTGTTCAATTAAACGGGTTTTGGCTTCAGAGCCATTTTCCTGTGCAGACTGGACACCTGAAAGGGTTGTTTTGACGAGTTCAATTAATTCCGGGGAAGATGTTGCGCGGCGGCTCACGGCATTCGGCAGTTTTTTGTCGAAACGGTCGGAGACGATCGGCTGATAGGAAAAAACGGGACGTTTCAGGACATACCCTTCCAAGCCGGTGGTGCAGCTATTATGAATAATGGCATCGGCCGCCAATAACCAGGGAATGACATGCCCTTCTAGATGAACCTGGACATTTGGATATCCTTTCGCAGCCTGCCTCCATGTCTCATGGTTTTCAGAGGGATGGGGACGGATCAATATGGTGTGTGCGGGAAAGGCTGCGGCCATTTGGCCTACCATGTCCTGGAAATGCTGGAATAGCGCCAGGCGGTGCCTGGCCATTCCAAGTTCAAATTCGTCCACGTCCGATGGTGAGACCCTCGCCAGGTCCAGCGCTTTTTTTTCAGCGCCTTTGTCGGGTCGAAAGTTATTGAGTTTACCGAAATTGGTATTGATCAGGATGATCTTTCCGAATTTTTCATGGATGGTTTCGACTTCCGGTTTCCAATATTGGCGCAGTTCCGGCCGTAATAAATCCACACGGGAATTTCCGGTTATATGGATGGGCATTCCGTTGTATTGAGGCTGTGACTTCCAGATTCTGGCATTTTCTGGTCCCCATGCTAAAAAGAAATTTGGACGTGAAAATTCTGTCGAGCCCAATTTTTCTTTCACATACACTTCCGGAGAACAATACACAATGGCTTCCTCGTCCGTTCCTACAAGCGCGTGTCCCATTTGAGCCAGAAGGGAGAAGACGATAGAATTCCGGTTATGAAGATTTGTGGGGAGGTAGATGGATCTGGGTAAAGCGGCCAGATTGAGTTGAATTTCATGCTTTTCTCCAATAATGACGGAAAATCCCCGTTCTGCGGCGAAGCAGGAAAGCAAAACTTTGGCGTCAAATTCCCTGTTAAAGATTTCAACGGGGATAGTCAGTCGTCGGCGGGGTTTTGGCATGCGTGACAATGAAATTTCCGTAGATTTTCAGGACTGATCAAAAAACCCCAAGGCCTTTTTGACTTTTTTAGCGACGTCCCCGGTTTCGTTTAATTGTGGGCGTTTCCCGTTTTCGATGGGTTCGCCAAATGGTCGAGCCACTCCATTTTTGAAAAGGGAATCATGCAGCATGGTGAGATTTCGACGAGGCTGAATCAACCCCGAACGAATCAGGCGGGCGCAAAGCCGTTCAATCCCTTGTTGGGGACGGGCGGTTCCCCGTTTGTTTAGGGGTTGGGAGTGTGCACGTTGTACCATCTTTTCACTGAGGCGCACTGTCCACGTTGGTGAATGTTCAGAAAGTGGGACGATATAGATGGGCTTGCCCAGGGACGCGGCTTCGGCCAACATCGATTCGCTTTCTCCTGTGACAATAAGCACGTCTGCGCCAGCTAAATAAGCGAAATACGGATTGTCAGATTGGTTCGGTTGCCATGTATGAACAACATGGTCAGGAGTCAGAGTGTCCTCAAGGGCTTGACTCAATTCCTTACCCGTTCTGGGAGATGTGACAGCAAAAATCTTCCCATGGCATCTTTCGGCTAAGTCTTTGAGTTGGTTGCCAATCATGCGAGCCATCTCTGGGGTAAATTTGAACCGTGCAGTGGAACCTCCCACGACAAAGACAATGCGAGGATGGGGAGCGTTGCCAAACAGGTCCGGCCAACGTTGGCTGACGGTCTCCAAGTCTTCTTGGGTCAATCCGTTCAACGGGGCGAATGTCTCAATCCGGTTCGGATGCGGCGAAAATCCATAATAGGTTGGTGTAATCACGACATCAAATAAATCAGCAGGACCTCCTCCTTTGCGACCTAATTGAATGATTCGTGTTCTTCCCTGGCTCTGGTCACGAATCCATCTGGCAATTGGTGCCGGACGCCATCCCGTCGAGATCACGACGTCAGGCCAAGGGGCCTGGAGGGGGGAAGAGTGACGTTGATCTAACCCTATGATATTTGGTGGGGCCAACCCCCACAGGAGTTTTTGAATTTTATGCCACCCGTAGAATCGTAACTGTTTTATATCATAAGGCCACCCCAACGACTTCGCGAGTAATTCTGATTGGGTGGTATGTCCAGCTTTGCCGTCTGAGAGTATCCAGATTCGTGGAAGAGTCCCAATCCAATTGCCTCCACAACGGATTTGACTCTGTGGAATTCCCTTAGAGGAGTGTGTGTGGAACACAAATTTCCAGTGAATAGCCGGATAGCGGGCACTGATTGAGTCAATACGATTGATCCACCAGTTGAAATCTCGTTTTAAATCCGATTGAAGAGGGCCAGCCGTGAAGGACTGAAGTGGATACGTGCTTTCTATTCCCACATAGACCATACCGTTTGCACGATGAAACAGGGCTTCAAGGACCCAGGGAGCATCGTCATCAGGAATGAGTTGCAGTCCTTTGGGTGCAAGGACAATGTCGAATTTTTGAAATCCTAGAGCCCCAAGGTCTTGATGACAAAGGTCAAAAGGAGTCATGGCTAATGTGGAAAGACCGCCGGTCCTCAGATGTTCTGGAATGCGATGAAGACGTTCCCCGAGATGACAATAGAGAAGAGTGTTGGGCTTGAGAATGTGGATCGCTTCCTCAATCTCGGGCACGGTCTCGGTATCCTGGATAGGGACGTTGGCCTGGATATCGCTTGCTTGAGTGGTGAATTTGGTAAATAGTGAGGATGGATTGGATTGGGTGAAGGTAAGGAACCCTTGTTGATTGGCGCTGTATTCCAAGTTAAACCACGCATCTCCAACCGAGCTTTTCTGGTAAACAAATTCCTCGGGGAAAGGCTGCCAGGGTTGCGTATGAAGAGCTGTAAAATGGAGGACTTTGGACTGTCCTGTTCGATATTCTTCATCGCGGGCATTCCATTCGGGTTCCAATTGTCCCCAGAGGTTGGGTACGTTTAAGGCGCGTTCGAGCAGTGCATTTTTTCTCTCAAATTTGGCTGCGTTAAGCGACCAGACCTTTGCCAGCTTGGTGCAATCCATCAGCATGACTGAGGAATCATTCTGAGCAATGGAGAGAAAGCCATGATCGTTCAAATCGTGGTCGAATAATTCCCCAGGGTCCGCCAGGTAGATTTGATCCACATCGTTGTAAATCGCTCGTCCGACCTGGCCTGCAAATGATGGAATCGCAAATCGATAATTCGTAAACCCCGTCAGCCATTTTCGTCTGTCAAATCCTGATAATTCCTTCATGAGAAAAATTTCGTACACTCGATCTGGATCACGCACCTGTTCAATGGACCACACGAGGATGCGTTCAGCCCTATATTGGGCTGGTTCACTTCCAATAAAAATTCTGACTGGAGATTTCCCAGAGGAGGGACTTCCCCCTCTGGCTTCCAAGGTTATTTTTTCGGGGATTGCCCTAATGCCGTATGGTCTAGAGCGGTGGCGTGTCATGGGAGGTTTGGAAATAGGTTAAGGTGGTTATTTTGACATGTGATCGAAACGCGAACATTTTTTAATTGAGGATAGCATCCGGTTGCACCTGGGCAGAGTTGGTGTGGGTTTGCGTGATATGGGGCAACTCTGCAAATGTAGAAATAATTTTTTCAATTTGTTTTTTCGTATGAGCTGCGCTGACACTTAATCGAAGGAGGCATTCGCCGTTAGGAGTGGCAGGAGGAATCATG
>JACDDF010000220.1 GCA_013817135.1 Nitrospirales bacterium | reverse complement strand
GTTTTTTACAATGAGCACAAAACGGTTCATTTATTGTTAAGCATCAAAAAATGTTCGATTACATCTGAGGCAAAACGACAAGAACGTGAGAAAATTTTTCGACAAATACTGTATTCACGAGCCTTTCTATTCTGATGCAGATTGGCACATTTTGTGGAATGCTTCACATTCGTAGTTACCTGGCTAAAATTTTCACATTTTGTTTTTTTAATGCTATTTCAAGTATGTTATGTCGTTGAATTCAGGTTATCCAGAAAGGAAAATGATGTGGGCCAATGATATTGAATATGATAGGGTTTTAGTTGTTAGTATTTGTTTTGGTAATGGAAGGGATGCGTGTGCTTTCCAGGCAATTCTTAATTTCTCAAGCGTGGTTGCGTACTTGACCCATTCCCCTATTCTGAATGTTTGGGCCAGAACTCCATACCAACCAGATATCATCTTCCACCGGTTGAATTTGTGGTTATCAATCCCCAAAAAATCAAAGACTTTAGAACTGCGCTTGAAATCCGAATGGTTATAAAATCGTTGAATTCAGCCTGGACATTGATTGAATGGCAAATCCCCAATCCATTTACCAGAAGGAGGGCATGTCCATTAAAAAGCTATCTTCAGCACAATTCCGCCTGCAATTGCTCCATATCATGGCTCAGAAGCATCATTGGGCCTGGCCGCAGTTCGTCGGGCCATCCATGTCCAAGCAGCAACTCAAAATTCATTTCCAACAGGAATATGCGTCGTATGTTCGGGACTTCCCGGTATTCCTGGCGCGCATTCATGGGCAAAATCCTCCGTTAGAAGTACGAAAAATGTTAGCCGAAAATATTTATGAGGAAGATACCGGGAAGCTATCATTGGGGACTTCACATCCTGAACTCTTTATGAAAATGATGGAGGGGTTAGAGTTTCGCTCACGCGAATTTGAGAAGATTCAGTTGTTGCCTGCTACCCAGCGCTATCGGTCATGGTTGGAGCGGATTTCTTCTAGTTCGGATTGGGTCTTAGGGGCAGCCGTTTTGACGATCTTTGTCGAAGGCAGCGTCAATGATCGTGAGGAACTCCTCCATCCGGTTAAATCGAAAGCTCCCCGGCATATACACGAAAAGATTAAACATCATCCATTGTTCCAGCATCAGGGGGTTTCTCCCCAAGCCATGGATCTCATTCGAGCGCATCAAATGGTTGAGACCGGTCATCGTCATGATGCCTATGCGATGGTGGTCCA
This sequence comes from Nitrospirales bacterium, assembly GCA_013817135.1. Lineage (GTDB taxonomy): Bacteria > Nitrospirota > Nitrospiria > Nitrospirales > UBA8639 > Nitrospira_E. The sequence goes on along the minus strand of JACDDF010000220.1, from coordinate 3,893 downwards.
CTATGCCGGCACTCGTTCCCATCAAGATAAAATTCTGGCCGCGATCAAAAAAACATTGGATTTTTGGCTTCGCTATCGTGATGGAGTTGCCCGTGCCTGTGAATTAAAGAAAAACGCGAGTGAAATCCGCTGATACGACGAACCCTTTCACTTGGTATAGTTGAAGATCGATGAAAAACGGAAACGTTTTTAATCTGGATCTTTTCTGGCATTTCCTCCACAATAGACTTTTCCAATTTTGAAGTAGGAGGGAAGAGACATGGCCACGATTGGGCAATTCATGACACGGAATCTAAGTTTTGTGACTGAAGATGCCAGCATTCAGGAAGCGGCTACACTCATGTATACCAAGCGGATTGGTTCCTTGTTGGTTAAGCAGGAGTCTGCATTTTCCGGAATTGTGACCGAAACGGATGTGGTGCGCGCGGTAGCTGAACAACCTGGCCAAGTTGAACGCTTGAAAGTGAAGGAACTGATGTCCAGCCCGATCATAACCGTAGACCGGAATATGTCCGTCCATTATGCACGGGATCTCATGGCCGATCGAAAAATACGCCACTTGGCCGTCACCGGGGAAAATGGAGAAATCGTTGGGATTATATCGGTGCGAGACCTGTTGGCTTACTTTAAAACAGTAGCGAAGGAACTTAAAACACCTGACGAGGATAAGTGAACTCGACCATAGCTGATCAGGGAAAGTATTGAATTCCTGAAATGATTACCGGTGATGAGACATTTCTGGTGAGTTACTCAATTTTTGCTGATTCGGCTTGTTGAATCAGGAGGGACAGGCGCTCTTCTTCTTGTCGAATGCGCGTAATCCGTTGTTCAATCCAGGGGCCGATGTGTTCTTTCTTTGATTTGGTTTGACCCTCTAATCCGGCAATTTCCTCTCGAATCGCTTCACGTTGCTCTTTTAACGCCACAATCTGCGCCATGGCATCGGCTTTGTCAAAGATCAGGGATTCAGGATTACTGTCCACCGCATTTTCTTCTACATGCGACAACTCTGAAGATTGGGGCGGCAAGACTCGAAGACCATCCGCCAGCCGGCGTTGATTCATGACGACGGGAGAAACAATTTCGATTCCGGCATTATGCAGTGTGGTGAGCATCTTCGCGCGAAGCTTTGACCGTGCACTGAGCAATTGTTTGACTTCTTCTAAAAATCCAGATACTCGATAGGTGACGGAATAATCCCCGAGTTCCATGATGTGGACGAACGGGTCTTTGAGGTTGGCGGCGAGAGCGGCTTCAGCTAACAGTTTTTCAATGGTCTGGTGGGAAATATCATAGCCTAACGACACCGTGGCGGAAACAATCGTGCCGGAGGAACGAAGTACCGTAATCGGGAGAGACACTAAAAATAAATTGGGAAGTGTCGTGAGGTCGCGTTCCTCTGTTTGTATTTCCGTGTGAAACAAGCCCCGTTCTGTGACCCGCCCGAATTGATTTTCCACGCGAAGAAAATCGCCCAACCGAAAACTTTGCATGCCTCGCAACATAAAGCCCGCCAAGGCATTTGAGACGAAGGTTGTGGAAGAAAGGGTAATGACTGCTGTGATCAACAGGGCCAGTAGTTGGAAGAGTTCTTTGTGGGTTTCTTTGTCGAGAGGTAGGGCCAGGAGAATGAGCACAATACCGACGCCCACCAGCAACAACATCCCCACACGGGCTGAAAATCGATCTTCCTCCTTCAGCCCTCCATTGCGGCGAAAGAAAAACCAATGAGCAAACCATAAACCTGAGCTGACCAGTGCGAGGACAAGTAAAATTGGGAGGAAAATCGGGAGGGTGGCAAAAAAAATGGTCGAGGAACGTCATAATGTTTAGAACAGATAATACCACATTATGCCCGAATTCGCGGGGAGGATAAAGCTAAAAGAGCAAAAAACGAACAAGTGGAGGCTATGCCCAAAAGCCCCCTCCACGAATTCCTGTCTCTGTCCAGAGGAGCGAGTGGAAATCTTTTCCTTGAGACCATCCAAAATAAAGGAAGAACAACATCAAGCAAACCAGTCAAGGTGTCGCGAGGCTATGGCATCGGCCACGGCGGTGTGTAATTTTTTCCGATCGACCGGCTTGACCAAATAATCGGTAATTCCTTGTTTCATGAGCTGGGTGGCCAGATCGATATCGGGAAACCCGGTGAGAACGATCAACGGCACGCTGGGGTATTCCCGTTGAAAATATTTTATGGCTTCTATGCCATTGATATTGGGCATCCGAATATCCGTGATAATGACATCAATGACGATTGGATGCTCTCCTTCGTTGAGCATGCGGATAGCTTCCGCTCCGTCTTCCGCGTCCACCACGTAGTAGCCGACTTTTTCCAAAGTCATTCGAACGACTTTGCGAATGGCCGATTCATCGTCAACGACCAGTAATCCGCCTTGATAGCTCTGGCCGGAAAACATTCCTGCGGTTCGTTGAGTGGTGTCCGGTACATAACTCGTGTTCATTGCGAATCCTCCTTGATGCCTCGTATGAAGTTTAATGGAATCTCTCCGCCAAAAAAATCAGCTGAATCCTTCCGTATTGTATGAAGCATTGATAACCATCAGTATCCTGCAACGAGTGTGCCCTGATGGGCTGATATGGGGATGTGGCGCTGCCTTGGATGAAAGCCCTGAAAGTTAATAGGAAAAATGGAATGGAGATGTCTACAGAAGATTCACCTGGTACCCATCGTAGACATATTGATTGGATGGAGCAGCCTGAGAAGTTGGGGACAATGAATTTGAATTCATTGCACTTGTGTCAATGTGTTCTCCAATATTTTGAGTTCGTTGCGATATGGCTTGAAGAGGAAAATGTGGGTGGGATCACATCATTAGTTTACGTGCAATCACGGAGGTGGTGGAATGGTACAACGACCAATGGGTGGAGTTTTTTGAGAGTCTGACATACTGTTGAATGTCTTCGGGTGAGCATAAGCCGGTCTTGATATATTCCTGTTCGAGGACCAGAGCCGATTCCGCCATTACTTTAGCCATTGGCGAATTTCCAGGACAGAGATGCATGAGGGATTGAACCCTGACGATATGAAATCCTACTTCTTGCAATTTGTGCGGAAGCCGGAGAGCATAGGCCGGATCTAATCCGACATTGAGGAACATCTCACAAATGGCTCGGTTCACCCTTCCTTGCGGCGTCTCTTGCTCCAGGTCTGGCAATGTCGCCGAGGTGAAGTCCGGTTCTTCGAAGATCGCCCAGCCTTCTGGCTTGAGGAGAGAGCACAATTTTTTCAGAATTGCTCCTTCCTCTTGATTATGAATCAGGACATACCGGCTATGAAGGAGGTCAAAGGATTGTTCTAAGGGAACATCAAGAAAGGAGCCTTGGTAAATCTGAACATGCGGAGAATCATCATGGTGAAGATACGTGGTTTTCTTGTCGACACCCACAGCCAGTCCCGTCGGTCCCACCTGATTTCCCAGCCAACGCAATATGGATCCTGCCCCGGCGCCAAGCTCCAGACAATGCCACCCTGGTTGGATCCCTGTTTCCTCCAACAGCCTGATGGTCGTCGGATCGTTCGCGGCTTCAACCAATTGTAATCGTTGAAATTCTCGCTCCTCGGTTGTGTTGTCGAAAATATACTGACTCATCACCGTTCCTCAGCTGCCGGTTGATTCATGATATTCAAGGCCGCATGGCATCCAGCCACATACCCTGTCGCCCAGGCCCATTGAAAGTTAAACCCGCCGATGCGGCCATCGCAGTCTAAAATTTCTCCAATTACATAGAGCCCAGGCATGTGCCGAGAGCCCATGGAATGAGGGGATATTTCTTCAAGGGGGACCCCCCCGGCTGTGACTTCGGCAAAGTTCCATCCGCGGGATCCCATGACGGGAAGGACAAGATGGGTAAGTGTTTGGACCAGATTC
>JACDDF010000219.1 GCA_013817135.1 Nitrospirales bacterium | reverse complement strand
TAAGCTTCAAGTGGAAATTCCTCCCACCAGCGAGCGATTGCAATTATTGAAGCCCTTTCCCAAATGGGATGGAAAAGATTTTGAAAAATTGCCGTTATTGATTAAAACCAAAGGGAAGACGACCACCGATCATATCTCTCCCGCCGGTCCGTGGCTCAAATTTCGAGGGCATTTGGACAAGATTAGCGACAACATGTTTCTTGGAGCCAACAATGCTTTTGCAGACGAGGCGGGTAAGGCCAATGACGTCTTAACAGGAGAGTCCGGCTTGACTCCTGCACAAGTCGCTAGACGGTATAAAGAAAAAGGCATTGGGTCGTTTGTGGTGGGGGATGAAAACTATGGGGAAGGGAGCAGCAGGGAGCATGCGGCGATGTCTCCACGATTTTTGGGCGTCCAAGCTGTCATGACAAAAAGTTTTGCTCGCATCCATGAGACCAATCTCAAGAAGCAAGGCATCCTTGCACTGACATTTGCGGATCCAAAAGATTATGACCAAATTGAACAGGAAGACCGGATCAGTGTGAAAGGGTTAAGTGGACTTGCACCAGGCAAACCAGTTCAAGTATTCCTTCATAAGAAGAATGGGCAGGAAGTGGTCATTCAAGCCAATCATAGTATGACGGAACAACAGCTTACGTGGTTTAAGGCCGGTTCCGCATTGAATGCGTTAAATTAACCCTCAATTAAGTGGGGCCAGGTGGTTGGAACGCATCACGAGAAATTTGTTAATAGTTTAAGGTACTATCTCTGAGCTATGCCTGACACATTAAATAAAAAAAATACGCTGGATCAAAAAGAGAGTCTCCAACCCAAGATGGTCACGGTGGAGATTGAAGGGAAACCGTTTCAGGTTCCAGCGGGCATTACCCTGATCAAGGCCTTGTGGTATGCCGGGCAGGATGTGATTCGTGGGGTTGGATGCTTAGGCGGGTTTTGTGGAGCCTGTGCGACCTATTACCGTACGAAAGACGATCCCAAGGTCAAAACCTGTTTGGCCTGCTCGATGGCAGTCGAGGATGGCATGTCCTTTTCGTTCATGCCGGCTTTTCCTGCGAGAAAAGCGACCTACAATCTTCTTGAGCTCAAAGATCCCAAACAGGATTTGTTTACGCTCTATCCTGAAGCCCCATTGTGCCGGAATTGTAATGCCTGCACAGAAGCCTGCCCACAACATATCGATGTGCGGGAAGGGGTGTGGAAAGCGGTGTTTGGAGATTTTAAAGCGGTCTCGGAAATGTTCATGGATTGTGTGATGTGTGGAATGTGCGCGCCCGTCTGTATTGCTGATATTGCTCCCAATCTGGTCGCGCTCTATGCCAGTCGGGCTCAAGGCGTGCATTTCACCGAGAAACCTGAAGGCCTGGCGACACGTATTCAAGAGATTACCGATGGGCGTTTTCAGCAGGAATGGGATCGTATCCTTAAGTTGTCCGATGAGGAATTACAAAATACCACCGCCGCCACAACGTAAACAGGTTTCCGCGCTTTTCCCATGGAACTTACCGATCAGAGAAATTTAGTTCATCAAACCCGAGACGCCCGTCGGTCTAAAAGTTTCCCCAAGCTTTCTCCCGCCGAACGGGATAGCCTCATTAAGAAACACCATCCCGATCATCGGGCTCATGCCTACCGTCCGATTATTTTTGGCCCGAATGCCGGTCAATCGACCGTGACCGAAGTGGCAACCCTGTTAGAGGGGGAGAGCCCGGTTCCGGCTGATCTGGATCTCACCCCGGCGTATTCCGTGGATGTCCTGGTCGTTGGTGGAGGAGGGGCAGGGTGCGCATCGGCGCTTCATGCCCATGCCCAGGGGGCTAATGTGTTACTGGCCACCAAGTTGCGTCTCGGGGATTCTAACTCGGTGATGGCCCAGGGCGGGATGCAAATTGCCGTCGCCTCGGATGATTCGCCTGTCCAACATTTCTTGGACACCCTAAAGGGTGGCCATATGAAAAATGACCATCAGTTGTTAAAGGTCATGGTGGAAGAGGGACCGTCAATTGCGAAATGGCTGTTGGAATTGGGTGTCCTGTTCGATCGGGATGCGGACGGAAATCTTCATGTGAAAAAGGGGGGAGGCAGCTCAAAGGCCAGGCTCTTGACCTGCTCCGATTACACCGGCTTGGAAATCATGCGGGTGCTGAAAGACGAAGTGCTGAACAAGAAAATTCCACTGTTGGAATTTGTTGCGGCGGTGGAATTGTTAAGCGATGCCAAAGGTGCGTGCACGGGCGCGGTGCTGAAGGACTTAGACAACAACCGGTTCATCGTCGTTGCGGCTAAAACGGTGATTCTGGCAACAGGCGGAATAGGCCGGTTGCACATTCAGGGATTTCCGACCAGCAATCATTTCGGGGCGACAGGGGATGCCCTGGTCCTGGCCTATCGCCTGGGGGTGCCTCTCGTTCAAATCGATACCTTTCAATATCATCCTTCAGGTGGCGTGTATCCTGAACAATTAGTCGGCGCGCTGGTAACGGAAGGCATTCGATCTGAGGGCGGCCATTTAGTGAATGCGAAGGGCGAGCGCTTTGTAAACGAATTGGATACCCGGGATGTCGTGTCCTCGTCGATCATTCGGGAATGTGAAGAAGGCCGAGGCGTCCGAACACCATCAGGAAGGGTGGGAGTCTGGCTCGATACACCATTGTTGGATGTGGAACATGGACCGGGAACATTGGATAAGCATTTTCCCGCGATGGTTCGGCAGTATGAGCGCTACCAGGTAGATATCCGGAAAGATCCCGTGTTGATCTATCCCACGCTGCATTACCAAAACGGGGGCGTCAAGATTGATGTGAATGGAGAAACGCCTGTGGCCAATTTATTTGTGGCAGGAGAGGCCTCCGGGGGATTGCATGGGCGAAACCGGCTCATGGGGAATTCCTTGTTGGACTTAATGGTGTTTGGCAAGCGGACGGGTACTCTCGCAGCCGAGCGATCCAAGTCTCTGCCGAAAAGCTCGTTGACATTAGACCATCTGAAGCGGTTTCGAGCGGAAGCCAAACGGCATCATGTGTCTGCTGGCATCATCTCACCCATGGTCTTGCCGGCCTACACCAACAAGTAGTTATCAAGTCGATTGATCACCAAACGGGATATTGTCATCGCCGAATGTTCCGATTTGAGCTGTAGAACCTACGAAGAGGACTTATGAATATTCACGAGTTTCAAGCCAAGCAGCTCTTTGCGCAATTTGGGATTCCTGTACCCAAAGGCAAGGAAATCAAAAACGTCAAAGCGGCTGAAAAATGGGCCTCAGTTCTTGATACCCCGGTGTTTGTGGTGAAAGCGCAGATCCATGCGGGGGGACGTGGCAAAGCCGGCGGGGTCAAATTAACCAAAAATAAAGCTGAAGTGCCGGAACTGGCGAAGGAAATTCTCGGGAAAACGCTGGTGACGCACCAGACAGGTCCAAAGGGAAGAAAAGTTCGTCGCCTACTCATTGAAGAAGGTGCAGGGATTGCTAAAGAACTCTACTTGAGTTTACTGGTTGACCGGGAGTCAGGCTTTCCGACGTTTATTGCCAGTACCGAAGGTGGCATGGACATTGAGGAAGTGGCCGAACATACACCGGACAAATTGGTGAAAGAGTCCATTGATCCGGCAGTGGGATTCCAAGGGTACAATGGAAGAAATCTGGCGTTCGGCTTGGGTCTACCGGACCTTGAACCAGCGGTGGTGAAGCCATTTTTTCAAATATTGGAAAACCTGTACCGCTTGTTCATGGAAAAAAACGCATCGCTCGTGGAAATTAATCCATTGGTGATCACCACGGATAAGCGTCTGGTCGCATTGGATGGAAAAGTCTCAATTGATGACAGTGCATTATTTAAACATCCCGATATTCAAAAGTTTAGAGATTTACACGAAGAAGAACCGTTGGAGATAGAAGCGGGCAATAATAATTTGAACTACGTCAAACTTGATGGAGACATCGGCTGCATGGTCAACGGGGCGGGTTTGGCAATGGCGACCATGGATGTCATCAAGTTGGCGGGATCAGAACCGGCGAATTTTTTGGATGTGGGCGGTGGAGCGACAAAAGAGACTGTCGCAGCCGGGTTTCGCATTCTGTTGAAAGATAAAAAGGTCAAGGGCATATTCATTAATATTTTCGGCGGGATTGTGCGTTGCGAGCGTATTGCCCATGGAGTGATTGATGCGGCGAAAGAAGTCGGCATCAAGCTACCTGTGGTTGTTCGACTTCAAGGAACCAATGCGGAAGAAGGCCGAAAACTTCTGGCTGAATCAGGCTTGAAAGTGGAAGCGGTCGCTGACCTCTGGGAAGCGGCACAACGCATTGTCGCTCTCAAAAAGAAACAGGCAACCTGATAGTGGAAATATTCTCCTTGATTGGTGAAAGGTGACGTGGCATGAGCATTTTGGTGAATAAAAATACCAGGGTTGTTGTTCAAGGGATCACCGGCAAAGAAGGGTCCTTTCACGCGACCCAATGCAAAGCGTACGGAACGCAAGTCGTGGCTGGCGTGACGCCAGGCAAGGCCGGTCAGGAAGTAGAAGGCATCCCGGTGTTTAATACCGTTCGTGAAGCTGTCAAGAAGACTGAAGCCACCACCTCGTTGATCTTTGTGCCGCCTCCGTTTGCCGCCGATGCAATTTTAGAGGCCGCCGATGCCGGCATATGGCTCATCATCTGCATTACGGAGGGGATTCCCGTCAATGATATGGTTCGAGTCCAGCGGGCGCTCTACGGGAAGACCACGCGTCTGATTGGCCCAAATTGTCCGGGTATTATTACGGCCGAGGAATGCAAGATCGGGATCATGCCGGGGTTCATTCATAAAAAAGGGCGGGTCGGCGTGATTTCAAGAAGTGGCACCTTAACCTACGAAGCCGTCAATCAACTGACTAATTTGGGCCTTGGCGAAACGACTTGTGTCGGTATCGGTGGTGATCCTCTCATAGGAACCGGGTATATCGATTTGCTGCACATGTTTCAGGAGGACGAAGAAACCGAAGCGGTCGTGATGATTGGGGAAATTGGTGGCGATGCCGAGGAACGGGCTGCGGCCTATATAAAAAAGGAGATGACCAAGCCGGTCGTGAGTTTCATTGCCGGAATTACGGCACCTCCCGGAAGACGAATGGGCCATGCC
>JACDDF010000218.1 GCA_013817135.1 Nitrospirales bacterium | reverse complement strand
TATGTCCAACGGCAAGGTTATCCTAAAGAAGATGCCCAACAACTGAAACTCTTCTAACTCTTCGATACCCCGTCAGCTTGCTGCGGGGTTCTTCATTCAAGCCTGCGGAAATTCCCAACCCTGTTCGCTGGTATTTAGTTTTAGAGGGCCAAGCAGGGCCCGGTGCTCTGGAACCTAAGGCGATTATTGCGAAAACCGGACTTGCTGAATGGCAATTCGCTTGTGTCCATTAAGCATCTTGAAGTCCTTGTTCCGGTGAGACGAGACTTTTCTTCCGTAACTAACAAATAAGCATTTTTTCTGTTTCTCAGCCCCCCGTTTTGGAGACCTAGAAGAAAAAAGGCCATTTTTCTTGACGGATCAGCTTCGAATGCGGTTCACCCTGTCCTTTTCGCTTTGGTCGACTCAATGCCTCGGTAGTTAATGATTCAAAAAAACAGGATTGGGCTTACCTACTCAAAACGTTTTCTCAGGCAATAATTTGACCATTATTCTGAAAAAAGCCTATCTTGCATGGAAAAGGTTTAACACGTTTTCCAATAAATAGATAAATCGTTGAGACCGCATATGCTTAAAAATTTCTTAAACCGATTTCTTTGTTTTTTAATAAGTTTTGGTATTTGGGCCCTGACCATTGTTGTACCGCCCACTCTCGGTGCGGCTGACGATCCGGAGGAAGAGCCTCGGTTGGCGTTGGCGATGGAGGTGTTTTTGAAGAAGCCTGGCGAACACCTGTATGAACTGCACGTCCATTTAACCAATATTAGTGATGAACCGGTCAACGTCGATGTTCGGGATTTGCCTTGGAATCCGACGGATGGTTCTACCTGGCTCTCGGTCACCCGCTTGAATGCACCAGAGAGTCCTGTCAAGCAGGACGCTCCAATTGGGAGGTTCGGATCACAAATGGTTCGGCTTGTGCCGGGCGAATCGATTCAGAATAGGGTGGCATTAAATCCCCGTTTTCCTTCCTTGTTAGATGATATTGAGCAAGCCGGGGTGCAATTGCAGTGGGACTGTCCTCCGTCTGACTTAAAGTTTGTGTGCAAACCCGGTTCACCCAATACCCTTACTATTCCAAAAGGCGATCCCGGCCAACCGGATGTGTATTCCATTGACCACCAAGCCTGTCTGGCTCTGGAGAGCCGTATTGGGCTTATCGATATTCCTCAAGGGCATGATGTGCTGTTTCTCCTTGCATCCGAATCGCTCATGACGGATCTTGAGAAAATGAAATCGCTGCTTCTTGAGGTCGATGACTATGTTCAGCGCTGTCGTCCCAGTTGGACGAACAGTTGGGCTGTGAGCTTTGTGACCGATAAGAAGTTCGCGGGATTTCTGAGTGAGGGGGAGAATCGGCGTTATTTTGCCGAAGGCCTTTGGCAGGAGGCGAATATCGGGCAGTACTCCAGTCAAATCCGCACGTTATTCCGATTTCAGTGGATTAAGAAGCGCGCGGATACCGTCTACCTTTCTCTTTTCCCTTCCAACAACAGGGCGATACCTAAATAGAAGGCAAGCATTCGATCCTTCTGCCGGCAGCTCGATAGCTCGTTCCCCTTCGATTTTCCTCCGGGGGGAGAGTGTTGACTGGCTGGCCGGACCTGGAGCTCAGGACGGACAGGTTCAAGACAGTTGACCTGCCCTTATCGGGTCCCTCTCTTCGCTGAATTCCAAAAATCCTATTCCTTTAAGCAGGTGTTGAAGCCTCTCCTGGTTTTTGGGGAGCGTGACGTTAGTTCGGTGGAATTCCCGGCGGACGGGATAGTTTTTCCGAAGTTCATCAAATCGTCGAGGCCGTTCTTCCTGAGGAATCGCGAGCAGTTGTTGCATGCGATGATAATCGGCCTCCAGGTCATAGATCGTGGTGACCATTTCTTGAATCAACTCTTCATCAGATTGCTCGTGGTAGTCGATGGTTAAGGAGGGGACGGTTGGTGTGGGCAGCACCTGGACGGGATTCCATGCGGGGGGGATGCCCAGATGTTTGCACAACGCTGCATAGATCATGAAGGTGCCATTGGCTTTGCCATCGAGCGAGTGGCCGGCAATATGTGGTGTGCCGATCGTGACGGCCTGAAAGAGGTCCCAGTTAATGGCGGGTTCGTCTTCCCACACGTCGATGATGGTCGGCCCGATACGATTTTCTGTGATGGCGTTCAGCAGGGCTTGTGTCTCCACAACTTCCCCACGGGCGGCATTGATGAAGATCGCGGATGGATTGAGCCATTGGAGTGTCTGCTCATTGAGCATGTGATAGGTCGGGTAGGGGCCGTCGGTGGTCAATGGCGTATGAAGCGTGACCACGTCACAACTTAGCGCTTCGGCTAACGAGCGGTGATCGATTTGGCCCGTTTCTGCCAGCGGAGGATCATGGAGGACCGGGAGCATCTCCAGCACTTCCGCTTTGTGTTTGACCAGTTTGCCGATGTTCCCGACGCCGATAATGCCAATGGTTTTTCCTTTGAGGGCAAAGCCCTGCTGTTTCCCAAGGAACAATAATGAGGCCATGACATATTCGGCCACAGAATTGGCATTCGATCCTGCCGCCGAGGCAAAGCCGATATTCCGGGTTTTAAGGTAGGCTTCATCGATGTGGTCCACTCCTGCGGAGGCTGATCCCACAAATTCGACAGGAGTGCCTTTCAATAACGTCTCATCCACTTTCGTAATGGAACGAATGAGTAAAACGTTCGTGTCTTGCAAATCGCTGGAGGTGATGGATCGTCCTGGCAAAATAGTCAGGTTTCCCAGGCCGGCAAACGCCTCGTTGATATAGGGGATATTTTCCCCGGCTACCATGTTGATCGATTTTTTCATCATTTGGCCCTTTCTCATTGTATTTTTCCAACGTTGCAGCCTATCGCAACTTGTCGGTGGGCGCTAGTCTTGTTTTATTTCGTGAAATGGGCATTGGTTCGTCCGAGGCCAAACATGGAGCATGAGGAAGAGAGGAAAGGAAGCCTATTTCTAATGGGGGGAAGCTTACCCAAATGGTGCCTGGCTCATGAGTCAGGCCCCCACTCTTCAGGTTGTCTGAACCAGGTGGACACGTTTGGAGCAGCGGATGGAAGATCATGGCTCACTCAATGTTCCTTGAGACAAGCAGTGATCCTGAGTCTTTCTCTGCGATTCTCTGGCTGGTCCCTTAGATGGAGCCTCAATGGCCTGAATGTTTGTTAGCGGTTTCTCCATGCTGGTCGCTGAGGATGTCCTGGGTTTCATGCGTCGCTTGGACATCATAAACCGCTCCTTCTTTTTCCAGGACCTCGGTGCCAAACCGATAATTAGAAAACATCGTATTATGGGCCATGCGCCGGTCGATCGGATTCTGAAATTCCATTCTGGTTTTCAATATTTCGTTTGGTAAGACCACCACTTTCATTTTGATAAATCCTCCCATGCCCGGGTGCCAGGCTATCAGCGAGTAGACTCCTTCCGGGACATCAGGGAGGGTGAATTTTCCTTCCGCATCGGTAATGGCGTAATACGGGTTGTCTACCGCGACTCCCCAGCTTTGCATGTAGGTATGAAATCCGCATTCCAAGTATAAGATTCTGCGGCCCTTGGAGAACTCGACCGTGTCGAGCATCGCCTCTCCAGGGTTGTGTTGATGATCCTTGATTCTGTTCTTGGGATGGAACGGATTGAGGCGGAGCGGGCGATGAAGCATGACTTTTGAGCCGAAGGGTGCCGTTTCATAAATTTGCACATCATGAATAATGGGATCCATGTTGACGATATGGAGTGGTTGTTCGTTTTGCACAACCGAGACCCAGGGCGTAAATAGACAATCCTCCACCGTGACTTTGGCTGGGCCTGTTTGGGGAAAGGGTTTGCCTTGAGAAATACCCTCCAAAAAGACCACAGTATTTTGAAGACCACCATCCGGCGCCACTTGAAATTCATCCACGAGACGCCATCCTGTTCCTGTGGAAATACGCCCGCAAAAATCCGTGTCGGGATTGGTAACCAGACTGTAGGCCAATGCCGGGAGTTCTTTCCCCGCCAGGAATACCTTTCCGGTAATGGTGCCTCCATTGGAGACCGTGATTGCTTCATAACCAAACGCCGGAGTGATTAGGATGATGTTGAGACCTACGGTGAGAACATACGAGATAAATTTCATGGGACGATCCTTTGGTCAATACATGTCATGGAACCACGCCCATTGATAAATTGATCTTAAGAATTGCCTAAGAACTTTTCTAGCCTTTTAAAAAATAAGCACGGTAGTTAGAAGTTATGCTGGTTTCATGCCATAGGTTGGGACATGCAAGAGTTTCCCGAGTCTGTTCGGTTACCAATTGTGAAAAAGGAGAGAAGAAAGGGGTCTGGTGAGCTGCCACCTTAGGTTGTCAGAACCGATTAGGTGGTGTTTGGTGTATTGCGATGATGACGGACTGAGCGATTTTTATCTGGAAGGATGGATGCCAACGACGTTTCCATTACACCTGCGTATGGCATGTGCGTAAAGCTATGTCATGTCTTCATCAGGTCAGAGCAACAGTCTCCTGGAAATTCTTGTTTACAATGCATGAAGGCCGAAGCCTTCAAGCCTGTTCAGTTCTGCACAGTTCAGGATCTGAGGTTTCAACGAAAAGTCAAAAAAATCAATGGCTTAATGTTTCTTCTCACTATGGCCCTTCATTTGCTTACCTATCAATTAATTGTTTGAAATGTCATGGTCGTTTTTTACTTCCTCCCCTGCTTCTTGAAAGGACGGCAAATTCTGCGGTGTGAAAGAACGAGAGTGCGACATGTTCTATCCGTCATGTTCCATTAGTTACGTTTTTCACTTTCCAGGAGGTCTATTATGACTCTTCAGACCCTACCGTCCTCCGTGTGGTCCATCGTGCTGGCTGGTGGTGAGGGGGAACGTATTCGACCCTGTATCCAACAGTGGCTCGGGCATGCAGTTCAGAAGCAATATTGTACGTTCGTGGGTGACCGTTCCATGTTGCAACATACATGGGACCGGGCCAACCAAATCGGGTCCCCACGGAAAAAAGTGACGGTGGTGGGTCGAACCCATCAGCAGGGATTGGATCACCATTGCACGAGACAAGATGAGGGCACACTGATCTTTAAGCAGGGAAATTGTGACACTGCTCCGGGAGTTTTTCTT
>JACDDF010000217.1 GCA_013817135.1 Nitrospirales bacterium | reverse complement strand
CCTGTATAGACGGGTTCCACCGCTCAAGGGCTTCAGCTACGGCCTTTACAAATTGCAGACCCGTACGATCCGGCTCATCGGTGGGATAGAATGCCCAACGGTCCGGAGGCAGACCTTGAGCAGTTAGATAGGCAAATAGTTTTCCAACCCATACAAGCAGCCGTTCTTTCGCAGCAGGATCAATGGTCGGTTTGCCTCTTGTATACCCGAGGGGATTTCTTCCTGCATCCCAACCCATATAGAGCAGTAACATCCCATGTTGTTTGGCCAGTTCCACATTACGCACGAAATGACCAGCCTGTCTATCTACCCAGGTACCGTCAAGGGCAAAGCCGGGGATTTCTTCCGGTTGCGTCACGAATACATTGATTCCATGATCCACCAGATCACGGGCAGCAGCCTCCTGATTACGGAAGATCGGCATGTCTGAAAGGTACGCCCAGTTTATCGCGCGTAAAGGTTTGATGTGGGTTACATCAGTCGCCGTGACAGTTGCGCGCCCCGGTACCGAGATAGCACTACTATTACTTTCAAGGCGAATTTCAAAATGGTGGGTGCCCGGGCCAAGTGCCGTCAAGTTCACATCCAGCCAGATATAGATGGGCACGCCAGACTGGACCGTCAATTGTCCACCGGCGTTCAAAGGGACAAGGGGATCATAGACACGTTGTCCATTGGCCGCCACAACCGGTTTCACCTCAAACATTTTCACAGATCCGACAGGAAGGCCATCAATCGTTACGCGCAGACCGCTTGTGACGACAGCCTCGCCTACGGCAATCCCCAGGCATGCACTCTCCCGCTCTCCCGCGTAACCTCGTATATCAAGCCCAGACAGCGGAACGTTTATGTGTTCGCCTACCTGTGCGGGATCGATCGCTGCCCAGGGATCCTGGACCCATGCATGCATCGCCCAGCGGTCCAAAGGCACAGCCATTTTCCTGGATTCCGATTCTAAGCTGTTTAAAAGGGCTTGCTGAGTCCGGCGAGTGCTTTCCTTTAAGGCCATTTCGACATTGGGGACGATCGATGTCTGAGCGGGCATTCGGCCAACACCAGAAGGGCGCCACTCCACCTCGTCCAAAAACAGAAATTTACCAGTGGCATGCACGACCATCACTAAGGCGCCAGTGGCTGCACTGATGTCTATATCCAGCCAATGCGTATCCTTGTCCTGAAGCTTCGCTGAATCCGGCGCCAGCGACCCAACCAGTTGGAGGTTGTTCTGACGGTCGCGCGCATACACATCAACTTGCCTTGGCACATCCACACCTGCATACAAACCCTTCACGGTATGCACCCGCAACGTGCCGGCTTTGGGGGACTGCACAGAACTTCCATCAGCAACACGAAGTCGTAACGTGACGGGTGCGCGCGCCGACCATCCCACGGCCTCTTTCTTCTCCCACATGGGAAATGATGCCAGCTTCCCGTCCGTAAGCTGGCGAATGTCGCCATCATCTGTAGATAGTGGATAGTTTGGTTTCTGACCAAATTCGAGGACAGTCAGTACGCCCGCCACAGCGTTGCCTGCAAAACCACTCAACACCATAATAGTGATCACCCCCAACAGAAACAGGATGTGCAGCCGACTCCCCGCTGCTTTCATTGTTTCAGAGTTGCACGGCTCCAAAGGTTCATCGAGTCGTCCGCAGCTCACCGTGGACGTTTCTCCTTCATTATTCACAAACAATGTTACATCCCGCATGGCTTCACCCTCCTGAATAAAGTTTGTGACAATGTTTGACAAACTCCCCGGTCCATTTCGCGGACGAGAAAGCCTGTGAGGCTTCCCGGGCGCCGAGTCGCAGGGACGTTAACTGCTTCGGATTGTCACGGAGCATTTCCATCGCCGCGACGAGCTGAGAAATCTGGCCCGGTTCAATAAGGACCCCATTGCATTCGTCCACAATTTCGCCTATCGCACCGATGCGTGAAGCAATGACCGGCATTCCAACACTGAATGCCTCCAGAACGACACCGGGATACCCCTCCTTCGGATATCGAGTCGGAAGCACTAGAACGTCATAGCCGCACAGCACCGTTGACACGGTTTCCGGTGCTACCAAACCTAGATAGTTGGCACCGCTGCCGACAAAGTCAACTTCACTGACATTCCCGGTTAGGGGCCCGAACACGTCGACCGTCACATCCTTGACCGCCCTTGATGCCTGGATCAAATCATCCACGCCCTTTACTTCGCTCACATGGCCCAGGTACACAAAATAGCGTGCCCCCCGTTCTTGCAACTCTTTGATCGCCGGCAACTTGGGTGACAAAACCCGACTATTGGAGTACCAGTACACCGGTTGTGGAGAAATAGCCCTGAAAAACTTAACAGAACTATGCGTTTCAAATAAGACAATGTCCGCAGCCAGCACCGTATGACGAAAAACCCAACGAACCGGCGCCGAGGCGGCCCGGTACCATTCAGGATAAAATCCGCCGAAGCCTCTGAAAATCCAGGGCCTCCGGAAGAGATAGCAGACAACCGCAAGGAGCGGACCGAAGAGCGCGGCACCAAGAATCGAAGCATGGAATCCGACAACATCAACCTGGCCGATCCGCCGCAACAGTGCCCACAGATTTCGCATGGCGTGGAGAACATTTTTCAATGTCGTGCGGTCAACCCGCGTAGTATTGATGACTTCGACCAGCAGATCTTCCCGCTTCGCTAATTCACCGACGAGCTGATCAAATAAAACCGTCGCGCCCCCCAGTGGTGGAGGCAAAGGTCCGATAAGGAGAATTTTCATGTCGTACTTTTGGCTGCCGATGCTCGATGATAGAGGAACGATGCCGGGTCGATGCCTTTACGGATCACTTTTGCGGGGACTCCCACTGCGAGGCAGTTCGAGGGAATGTCGGTTACGACAACTGCATTTGCTCCAACAACAGCATCGTTACCAATAACAACTGGTCCAAGGATCTTGGCTCCTGCCCCGATATAAACGCCGTTGCCAATTGTCGGCACGCCAAACCTGGTGCCATTCCCGCCTATCGTGACACATTGGTCAATGTGGACATCGTCGCCCACATGGGCTTCTCCATGGATAACAATGCCAAGGCCACCATATCCGAGGACCACACGACGACCAATGTCTGCGGTATGCGGCAACCAGCACGCGAATAGAAGTCGGATAAGATAATCTATGAGGCGTGGTATAAGAGGCACATGACTGGAGTGCAGAAAATGAGCTATGCGTTGGAGCCAAACAGGATTCAACATACTTGAACCCTGTTCCCCGGACTTCCAGCATAAAGCAGACGGTACTGATTGAGATTCGCAGACATGGTGAGCCTATCTTTAGCGAAACGAATGGCTTTAACTCTCAGACTTTCAAAATTGGTTCGATGGATGAATTGGAGGACTTGTTCGGCAATATCAGTGGTTTCGTCCAGAAGCATTCCTACACCGGCTGCTGGAAGCATAGCGCTGTAATCACCAATACCGCGTGTGAGAATGACCGGGAGCCCACAGGCCAAATACTCTCCTACCTTCACCGGGCTCGCCACATTATTAACGGGGGTGTCGTGCCGCAGAAGGATGCCAATATCGGCTGCTGACAGATACCGGTGGACGTCTTGATGGGCACATCCCCTGACAAAAGCCTGCCCTGATGGAAACTGGGCTTTCTGAAGTTGGCGAGTCACTTCCTCTTGGCTGGTGGTCAGAAACAGTGCTTTACACCGACCATCGGCTGAGCAGACCCTCTTAAACAAGGAGATAATGTCAGCTATTCTTTGCCAAGCACTCATTCCGCCGGAGTAACACAACAGAATATCATTCTCGTTGAGATCAAGCGATTGGCGAATTTCACTCCGTGCGTTCGAGTCAAAGAAAAATCTGGTTTCGTTAAAGCATGACGGGATCACGGTCACATCATGACGGCCGATCTTATCTTCCAGATACTCCTTGAGGTTCTCTGATACCGTGGTGAGGCGATCAGCTCGGCGGCCTTGCTGCAACTCAAGATGGGAAATGAACCGGGATTTCATGCTTGAGCCACTCGTGAATTGTTTTTCCAACCCAACCAGGCCTCGAACATCGAAAATCGATATGGCATTAAGTTTGCGCGCCAACCTTCGAGCCCACATCGACCCGATAAACGACCGTGCATAGACATGGGTAATGCCGGCATCGGCGAGTTCCGAGCGCATGGAGTCATAGACCCTCCGAGAAGAACGCCAGAAACTCCATGGACCTTCTGGCGGCAAAAGGACAGGGGCCACATAAGCCTGCACGTGATATTGCGCGGCAATCACTGCGATAGCTTCCTGCGCGCGCGATGGGGAAGTTTCAGCTCCTGCAAAACGACATGAAAATCCTTCCTGATTCAGAAATGATGCGACCGAAAGAACCTGCGAGTGCAGGATCGCGCTATCAAGCGCCGGCCATTCAGGGACAAAAAACAACACATTCTTGTCTGACGTATTCATTCGTTACCAGTCAAAACGAGGGGTAGATAATGCGATCTTCTTCAATGCCCCGGAGCATACCCGACAGTCTTGGAAGGGTGTCCTACGAGAAAAATGGCGGCATACACTCCCCACGCCAGCCAAAAGAGCTTCACATCTTGATACGTGACGGTGGCAATCATGAAACAGAAGCCGAATAGCCCGGAGAGAGCTATGCGACTCAGATGAATATCAGTTGATTGGCCGGCTACCTCTGCTCCCCTCCGTAGTTTTCTGCCGGCATGAATGGCCACGAGGATAACAGCGAGAAAAAGCGCAAGTCCCACAACTCCAGTCTCTGCAAGAATCTGCAAATAGCTATTATGCACGGCTCCATGGTATCGATCATAAAAAGCCGACATGCCATTACCGAAAATCGGCGAGTCAACCCACATGTCCAGCGCCTGCTTCCATAAGGTAAATCGTCCCGTCGCCCCATCATTGACGGCATCTCCAATACCAAAAATGCGCTTATTCAAAGCCGGAATAAGCGTAACGGCCATGGCGAGGGCTCCAGCGAAAACACCAACCGGAATAATTCCTTTCACAAGGTTGCCACGCAAGAGATAGAGACCCACCACGAGAGTAGTCGCCAGGAAGCCGCTTCGGCTGTAAGTGCCCACACATCCAATCGCCGTCATGCATGCAATGCCAGTCCAAAATAGTTTACG
>JACDDF010000216.1 GCA_013817135.1 Nitrospirales bacterium | reverse complement strand
AAAGGCCACACTACCCAGTTGAAAGACTTCCGCGACGGCTTTCCATGTTGCAACGGCAGGAGCCGGCCATTCGATGGTTAACAGCATAGATTGAGGATCAGGAATGAGCACCAGATAAACCGCACTGCCTACCAGAGAGCCGGTTAACACTCCGAAAATTTGTGCCAGGGCTTGAAAGCGCGGCGACGCGCCCAGAAGCAAACCAGTCTTCAGATCGTGAAGAAGATCCGCGCACTGGCCAGCCGCTCCACCTGTGACATTGGCTGCCATCAGATTAGTCGTGGCATTACCAGGAATGAGGAAACCAAACGTGAGCTGTGTGACCTTCCCCATGGCACCAATTGGCGTAATCCCGGTTTCCCCTGAAACTCGTCCCGCCACGAGGGCCAATACAAAGGAGAGAAGGACGGCCAGAACCGCAATACCTATTGAAATGTTGAATAAAGTTATCTGGATCAACACCCCAAATACCAAAGAAACGCACAGTCCGATCACAAACCATTGACGTGGAATGACATGGGGATCATTCGGGGTTAATAGTGATGCCGTGATTTTTCGAGAAAGTATGGCGCCGGTCACCATTGCCCCCCAAGAGCAAGCAAAAGACGTGAGCGAGGCCATGACCATCAAGGTCACCCCCGGCCATGTCGATTTGGAGAGTCAGGTCTTGGCCTAAGCCGTGAGGCGATTGGACGCACCGCTACCAAGCGGAATTAATGGCCTCCGAATAGATATACTGAACAATCTTCGTACGTCCTTAATTGGCAATCGCAGAATAGGGGATTGTTGAGATATTGTTCAACATCTATTAGGAGGCGCTCCCATGAACATCACACAAATCCGGATCGACCCCGATCCCTATGAGTCCTACCGTCTTTCACAGGGTTATCGGGTCGGGGATCTGCTCTTTATCTCAGGTCAGACTGCCATCGATACGAGCGGTCGGATCGTCGGCGTAGGCAACTTTGATGTTCAGGCGAAACAGGCATTCGATAATCTCGAGCGGGTGCTCCGTGCGGGAGGGTCGAGCTTACGGAACGTCATCAAAGTGACGATCTTCCTGACCGACATGAACCATTTCGATAAAATCGTGGAACTTCGCGGTCAACGGTTTACGGCTCCCTATCCGGCAGACACTATAGTGGAAGTCCGCTCGCTTTACTCCCCCGACGCGATGATTGAGATTGAAGCAATTGCCGTTGCCGATTCTGCGGCCGAGCGGAAATAGTAGTCATTCGGGTAAAATAATCTGAGATGGAAAATTTTGAAAATAATGCCGCCAGTGGCAATCGTCTGGAAATCTGGTGCCGCGAATGTGATTAGATCCACCGGAAACGTTCTCGAATCCTTCGCCCACAAGGGAGTTAGCTTCATTGGGTAAATTGTCACTTTTTCGAAAGGGGTTGCTCGATGTCTGAACATAGGATCACACTGGAATGGAAGAGAGAATCGGAGGACTTTTCGTACGAGTCGTATAATCGAGACCACGAGCTGGTCTTTGAGGGTGGTTTTCGTGTTCCCGCATCCGCCGCACCGGCATATCGTGGGAATCCCGCTCATGTGAATCCTGAGGAAGCCTTCGTGGCGGCCTTGTCGAGCTGTCATATGCTGACTTTCCTGGCGATGGCAACCAAGAAACGGTTCGTTGTAGATCGCTATAGTGATCATGCCGTTGGATTGTTGGAAAAAAATCAGAACAAAAAGCTTGCCATTACACGTGTCATCTTACATCCTCAAGTGATTTTCGGTGGACCGACTCTTCCGACTCAGGAACAGATACACGCGCTCCACGCGCAAGCTCACAGCGAATGTTTTATTGCCAATTCGGTGACGACAGAGGTCACGGTTGAAGCAAAATAACCGGCAGGTACCTCTCAGCAGAGGCGATCGCTCGCCGGCACGCGCGCCGCTTACCACAGTGGTCTCTCCGGACCTCTCAACTGGAGGCCTTATCGACCATGAGTGAAAGACCGACCAAACCGGTGCGTGAGGTGGTGGAGGAAGTGTATCGCACTGAATCGCGCCGGGTTCTCGCCACATTGATCCGTCTGCTTGGCGACTTTGATGCGGCTGAAGAAGCTTTACATGAGGCGTTTGCGGTCGCAGTGGAACAATGGACCAGGGATGGTATCCCGGCCAATCCGCGAGCCTGGCTCGTGTCGACCGGTCGTTTCAAGGCGATCGATAGAATGCGGCGACGGAGCAGATTTGACGCATCGCTCGCGGAGCTCGCCACGCAGATGGAATCCAGCATTGATGACGCTCAAGAGAATACGGACGAAAGCATCGACGATGACCGGCTGCGTTTAATCTTTACCTGCTGTCATCCAGCTCTTTCATCTGAAGCCCAAGTGGCGATGACCCTCAGGGAGGTTTGTGGCCTGACGACGGAAGAAATCGCAAGAAGCTTCCTCTCCTCTCCTCCCACAATTGCCCAACGAATCGTTCGCGCCAAGGCGAAGATTCGCAAAGCACGCATACCCTATGAGGTGCCTTCGGAGACCGCTTTGCCCGACCGTCTGGATGCGGTGCTGCGGGTGATCTACCTCGTATTTAACGAAGGATACTCTGCCTCTTCAGGGGAATCACTCACGCGCCATGACCTCTCGGCTGAGGCCATCCGACTGGGACGATTACTGTTGGAATTACTGCCGGACGCGGAAGCGATGGGACTATTGGCGTTAATGCTGCTTCATGACTCCCGCCGCGCCGCTCGTATCTCCGGAACGGGCGAGTTGTTTCTGCTTGAGGACCAGGATCGTTCGTTGTGGAACCGGGATCAGATCGCGGAGGGGGGAAAGTTGGTAGAACAGGCGTTTGCCTCTCGCCAGGTCGGCTCTTATACCATCCAAGCTGCGATCTCCGGAGTGCATTCCCAGGCAACACACCCCACGGAAACGGACTGGGTTCAAATCGTGTCACTCTACGACCTGTTGATGCAGGCGTCTCCCTCCCCCATTGTTGAACTGAATCGTGCGGTCGCGGTGGCCATGCGGGACGGTCCATTGGCGGGTCTCAATCTCATCGACTCGGTCCTCCGGCGAGGAGAATTGTCCAACTATCATTTGGCGCATGCCGCACGAGCGGACTTTTGCCGCCGATTGGGCCAAACTGCGGAAGCCGAGGCCGCCTATGAACGGGCCCTAGGCCTCACTCAGCAGAAACCGGAAAGGCGATTTCTTGAACAACGGTTGGCCGGGTTGCAAGATCACAGTTAATCCACCCTATCCCTACCAATAGATTGAACCAGGAGTATTTCAGATTTTAAGGGACCAGACCATGGTCACCCACAACATCTTGTTGGGAACTTTTGCAAGCTTTCTATTCCAAGGTACTAGCCTACCCGCCAGAACCCATGAGAGCCATTGTCGAATTTGATCTTCCTGAACGGCTAACTAACAACAAAACCAATTCACCACCTATCGGAGGTCGGAAGTCATGAAATATCTTCTTTTTTGTTGCCACGAGGAAAAGAAGCTGGACAGCATGTCCAAAAGCGAGTGCGATGCTCTCATGAACGAAACGTGGGCCTACTGCGAGAAACTGAAGAAAAGCGGCCACCTAATTGTCGCGGAGCCCCTTGAACCAATCCAGATGGCCGTAACCGTGCGGGCCCGGAACGGCAACGTGTCAGTTACGGATGGCCCCTTCGCCGAGACGAAAGAACAGATCGGCGGATTTTTCCTCATCAACGCCATAGATCTCAACGAAGCCATTCAGGTGGCCTCCAAGTTTCCATCAGTGCGCCTCGGAACAATGGAGGTTCGGCCTGTGGCGGAACCGGAACGCCCAGGGGCAAAAACAGAGCCTTGTCAGGATGTTTAGAAATTCCATGCGGATAAAAAATATCGGGGAATGTCGATCCGGTCAATCCTGACAAATCACTCCCGACAATATCAACCGATAGAGGCCTTCATATGAAATACTTGTTGTTGGTTCACCATAACGAGGACGCATTCGGCAAAATGAGTGAGACAGCCCGCAAGAAGATACTTGAGGAATCTGTGCAACTCACACACCAGCTCCACACCAAGCGACAGTATCTGAGCGCGTCGCCGCTTCATCCGGCGTCGACGGCGGTCATTGTTCGGGTTCGCGAAGGCAAACCGTTTGTCACCGACGGTCCATTCATGGAGACACGCGAGCAACTCGCGGGGTATTTCCTCATCGACGCCAAGGATCTCGACGAGGCGATTAGTATCGCCGTTCGGGTCCCAGGGGCACGCATCGGAACCGTTGAGATCCGTCCCTTAATCGAGATTTCCGGCCTGCCAACTGGCTAATCTTTGTGCCAATAGTCCAGTCCTTTCCGATCGTGGATGACATCATCAGACATCGCCATGTCGTATGGGCCAGTAGAAAGAGCGACAAGGAGGCCCCCATTTTCTGAATTCGGCTCCTGAAAGACGCTTTGTTCTTTCACGACATGTCGTTCCCGAGTCTTGACGAGTATTCTAGATGTGTTGTCCAATTTCCTTATCAACTCAACCTAATCCCTAGATACGGTGTGAGAAAAATTCCAGGGGTGATCTATGACAAGGCGGTCGATTTGGCAACTGATTGTGACATTCCTTTCGCTTATATGCTGGGGCTGTTCAAGTTTCGCACATGAGTCCATGAACAATATTGGACGGGATGCCTGGCAGCAACCGAAGGCCGTCCTTGAATCCTTGAATATTCGCCCGGGCGCGCACGTGGCGGACCTGGGTGCCGGTGGCGGGTATTTCACCTTCCGGCTTGCCGAAGAAGTTGGTCCGACGGGGAAAGTGTACGCAGTCGACATCGACCGCGATGCCTTGAACGTCATCACCCAATACTCCCGAGTAAAAGGGATTGCCAACGTAGAAGTGGTGCAGGCGACAGAGAGCGATCCGCGCTTGCCGGAAGGTCATATCGATCTGATCTTTATCTGTAATACCGTTCATACCCTCCAAAACAGACTCGCCTATTTCCGTAATGTGGCTCGGTATCTGAGACCAAACGGGCGAATCGCCATTATCGATTACACACCAACCGGTTTCGCATGGCTGTTTGGTCATAAGACGTCCAAAGAGAGAATCCAAAAGGAGATGGAGGAGGCAGGCTATCGTCTGAGCGCCAACTTTAGTTATTTGTCAAAGCAGCATTTTCAGATATTTCACCGT
>JACDDF010000215.1 GCA_013817135.1 Nitrospirales bacterium | reverse complement strand
ACACCATCAGAAAAATCAAGAAAAGGCGCGAAGATCGTGCACGACACCAATTCCCGAAGGAAACTCATCAAGAAGTGACGTGCTGCTCCCGGCTGTTCCCGGCGCAATGCGCTTTCCTCTCTCCGCCGGCATACTCACCCACACACGCCGCGGACCGTCAAGCAAAGGAAGCAAGCGGGTTAACACAGCCTTTGTCGAGATGCGCCGGAGCTTTTCAATCGCCGAAAGTTGATCGGAGGACGACTGGCGATCGATTTCCGGCCGCACAAAGAAAAAGGAAAACGGGCGCCGTATGGCTTCCATGGCATCCTGGGCATAATCCACCAGGGCACGAACCGGATCGGTTAATCCATGCGGGTGGAGTTCCAGGCCACATTGAACCGTCAGATGGCGTTTGCGAAGCTGGCTTATCAACTGCTCAACAACGGTCAATCGCTCGCGAGCCTTCCAACCAGCCCATCGCCAAAACACGGAATCTTCTTCAAGAGCGCTTGAACCCTGCGTTGATCGACTCGACACTTTAGATGCTCTAGATGCTCTGAGAGGATCAAACCCTGGCTGAAAGGCACGCACGGGATCAAAGCTCACACCGAATGCGGTTTGAAAACGGGTTAACCCCGACCGGGATACCCCGTCATACATCCCCATGGGATAATCGTCGAGAAACACCAGACCGTCGACACCCTCACCGGAGAGTTGCGCGAGAAATTGATCAAGAAATTGTTGATACTCTGGATGAAACAGATCAAAAAACCGGGAATCCTGAGTCTGACGGGTTGTCACATTATAGGTGCGATCGCGCCATTCCGGCAAAGGGGAATCGTGCCAATTACCGATACAACGCAGATTCACTCCCACATACACCAACAGATGCAACTGATGACTTCTTTCCACATAGGAGCGCAGGAGCGCTTGCAGGTCAAGCAGATGACGAGGCGCCTTTGAGTTCCGAGGTGGATCGGTGTGAAAGCCTGTTCCCTCGCACCCCAAATCAATCAGCAGTGTCGTAACTCCATCGGCCTTCATTTTTTTAATACCCTGGTCAAACCCACCGCTGGCCGGCAATTGTTCAAGTGTTAACCGGATGGCCTGAGTGTCGAGAGGAGGCATCGTAAATTGTTCAAGTAACCGTTGAAGTTCTTTGAATTGCAATTGGGCATCCGCCTGATAAGGATTGGCGTTGCTTGAAACGGCGAGTGTGCGGTACTGATCTCTGGCGGCTTCCCATTCTCCCACCTGACGATAGGCTTGAGCTAGCAACCAACGGCTTTGGACTTCAATGGGTTCTTCAGGAAGAAGCGCCAGCAAGCGCGTGAGTCCGCTGATGGTTTGAGGATAGGATTTTTCCTCAAAATATTTCTTGGATTGTTGAAAGAGTTGCGCATGAATCCGTTGAATATCAGGAGGGACTTCAGATGGAGATGAAACAATTCCTTCATCGCGATCAGGCGCGGACTCGACAGCAGGGGGAGGAGGGATGACATCACTCACCGGTGGCCCCTGGGGAGGACGTGTCCGTCCGCATCCGGCTAAGAGCCCCAGACACAGCAGCAGACTACAAATTTTTAGCCATGTTGTCATACGGCAATACGTGTAGAGGGAAATGCGGCCTACTAAACCAATACACTATGCTTATAAGAAAAGACAGACATGCCCGCCGACATCGGCGGGCATTATGCCAGGGGCATTAAGCCCCAACCACCCTAGATTGGTCTTTCCACTAGCCCAGATTGGATTCCGCAAAAAAGTACCGAATCTCAATTTGAGCATTCTCGGCCGAATCGGACCCATGCACCGCATTGGCCTCAATAGAAGCCCCATGCGCGGCCCGAATAGTTCCAGGATCGGCTTTTTTGGGATCGGTCGCTCCCATCAAATCACGGTGTTTTTTAACCGCGTCCTTCCCTTCCAACACCACGACTACCACCGGCCCAGAACTCATATAGGTCGTCAAGTCGTTAAAGAAGGGGCGTTCTCGATGCACAGCATAGAACCCTTCCGCCACCCCCTTGGATAACCGCATCATTTTCATGGCCAGCGGAAATAACCCGGCCTCTTCATAACGGTGGACAATATCACCAATCGCATGTTTGGCCACCGCATCAGGCTTAATAATTGCTAACGTCCGCTCTGACATTCTTCTCGTCCTTTCCCAAAAATCCCATAATAAAACCCTGTGAATAAGAAAGGAGCATTTTACGGCGCCTTCTATTTAGTTGCAATCTCAAGACCACACTTAAAAGTCTGTAATCACAATGACTTCGGCTGGCTGGAGCACCACTCGCTTAGGAAGGGATTGGGAGCCAGGATGTTGATCGAGGGAGCTGACACGCCACATTCTGGGAGAAGACGGGAGCATGCCTAACTCACCGATGGCCACATCAACTGGCTCATGAACATTCGTATTGAGACAGAGGAGCGCCCAACTGTGTGAATTTTCCAACGACCGCCGTTCCAAAACGCACAGGTTGGGGTGGCTCATCGACCGTTGAATCAGATCCCCCTCCCCTTGCCAAAGCGGCACATCCAACTTCCAGTGGTTCACCGCACGGATAAAACTCTGCAAATCCCATCTGGGGGATTCCCAATCATCAGGGGTGGTCTCCACCACATGCAGCGACTGTTGAAATCCGAATTCATACCCCATCGGGATCATGAGGCCGGTTGAAAACAGCGCGGCAAAGGCATAGCGCTGCCGTTGAACCGCCTCATTCCCTCCAGACTCAGCCGCCAGGCGCGGGGTGTCATGGGATTCAGGAAATCCAATGGACGGCATATTCTGAAATTCACGGTGCTGGGTTAAACACCAGGCGTCCTTGAAGTTCCACCATTTGGAGCTATTACAAAAAAAGTGAAACCCCGCGTCTCCAAGCGCCCGCGTCTGCTCCAGGGTACAGCCCAGATTTTCTGCCCAAAAGACGGCTTGCGGATTCACGCGTTTTGCCCGGTCAATAAGAAAGCGCCACAACTCACCTGGAACTTTATAGGCCGCATCACATCGAAACCCTTGAAAACCCAACTCAAGATACCGGTCGACCAATTGCCCCCAAAACTCCCAGAGATGCTCCCGGTCCGGAGAATGCCGATTATCAATTTCGGCTAAATCGCCCCACACCGTTCTCTTGCTGGGGTCATCCGGATCAACCGCATAGGGGTTTTCAACTTTTCCCTGTTCATCCCGCATATACCAATCAGGGTGCTGCGAGACTAGGGATGAATCGACGGCGGTGTGGTTCAGTACCAGATCCACCATGGGCGCCAGGCCACATCGGGCGATACCTTGAAGCGTAGGACGCAAAACATCAAGGCGCTGATCCTGTGTCCCTTCCGGCATAAATGCCGGATTCAGGAGATCGTATTCTTTAATCGCATATAAACTTCCCGAGAAACCGGGGAGATGAATGGGATTCACAAAGAGCCAATTAAATCCCATGCCTGCGGCCCGTTCCGCATGAGGAAGCCAGTGATCACAAGGACCGGCCAGGCGTGGAAACAGATTATAGATAAGAGGAACACGGTGCGAAGGGTGCATCAAGACAAACCTACTCTTTCTCTGGACAGACTTCAGGTGGACGACTATCCGAAACCAGGCCTTTGGAAAATATCATTTTGCCGACTTGTTTTACATTGGCGCACAAGTCACCCAATCCAGGAGTGACCAAGCGAAACGGCCCGCCTCGTTCGGAAGGAAAGAGTGCGCCATCCAGTTCATACACCAGGATGCCAAACTCCACGGCTTGCTTCATCGTCAGACAGGCCGAAAATTTTCCATCCTGCGACTCGAAGGTCACATGGTCGGCTCCCACATCAAGCGTCACAACATCAAGTATTGCTTGAAGTTTGACGCCTCGAATATTCATGCCGGGCATCAATGTGGGCAATTGAGACACTTGATGCGTCGCGGGAAGTTGCGCCAGCGTCGTTCGCGTAAAGTGGAGAGCCTGCATGATGGCCCCGCCTACCTGTATCGTGGCCTCGGCGGAAAGCTTGCATACGGTCATGGCCTTAATGAACGCAGTTAACATGTCATTCATGGGAGTGGGCACAGCAAACGCCTTGCCTTGTTCGCTAATAAAACCATTCAGCTCATCAATCTCAGTGGGCCGTCCGGCCAACCAATCATCATACATCGACGTATGAATATCTCGGAGTTCTTGAGCCCACTTGACGACCTTCTCCGGCATATCCTCATCCAACGGCACACGGTGCACCGCCATGGCCACGGCCGAGACCTCCCGCACAATGGTCGCGATGACCGGTTGGAACTCCGCATGATCCAGGGCTTTTGCCACCCGATCATTCAGCAACACCGTCAAAGGGTTAAAGACACAATTCCAACACATTTTCTCCCACTTGGCGCGCCGGATATCAGGATTAATAAAACAGGGAATGCCTGCCCCCTTAAATAACGCCAACATGGCTTGGAGCCTGGGAGTTTCCATCCCCAACGGCTCGCCAATGGTCAGCATCCCTTTTTTATAATGGTCGATGACCCCAGGCTCGGCGATCTTAGAATAAATGAACGCCACCCCGCCCACAATCCGCTCCCGGCCAAAGCGGGCCATCAGCGTATCTTCAATCGTCACCCCATTTTGCAAGGTCAGAATAATCGTGTCCGGTTTCACCATCGGCTCAATCTGATCCATAACCTCATCCAGGTCATAGGCTTTGATCCCCAACACAATCAGATCCGGTTGGGGCAATTCCCTGGGATCGGAAGCCACGGTGGGATGCACGGTAAAGCTCTCATCAATCGCACTCCGGATGGTCAACCCGTTTTTGGCGACCGCTTCTCTGGTGCGCGGGCGCAGAAGAAACGACACATTCGGATTGTGGCGAGCCAGATGCGCCCCGAAATACCCACCAACCGACCCCGCCCCCACAAACAAAATCTCCTTCATCCGATGACCTTTCTTTATTGATAAAACTTCGTGTGATCGTTTAGATATTAAACGGCCACTCCATGGCCCGATTAGACCTCAACTATATTGTCATTCTGAGCTGGAGGCGAAGGATCTGAGCCCAGAGAGAAAAGCACAAGAACTCAGCAAAATCATCCGTGAAACGTGGATTGAACTTGTAGAAAAAATCAGAAAGATTTGCATCAGACATTTATCCCAATTGCAGTCATTCCCGACATTTGTAATCGGGAATCCATCTTGGCCTTTTTCGGAT
>JACDDF010000214.1 GCA_013817135.1 Nitrospirales bacterium | reverse complement strand
CATTGAGCTTGCGCAGGAGCGTTCGGCGACTCATGCCGGCCTGATTGGCTGACTCGGCAATGCGACCGCTATTTTTGGACAGCACGGTTTCCAAATACTCTTTCTCCAGGGTGGCGAGGTGTGGCTCGAGGTAGGCTGCCAGCGTGAGGGACGGGTTGATGGATGGAGTGGGATCACCCTGGCTTTGGACGGGTTGATCCACGCTTTCTGTTTCAGTAGCTGGGAGAGCCGAGGAGGACCCTGGGATATCCTGGGAATACAATACTTCGGCCAGGTCTTCCCCAGTCAATTCCCGGGTGTGCCCTTTTAACACCAGGCGTTGGGTGAGGTTTTCCAGTTGTCGTACATTGCCTGGCCAGGTCTGCTCCAAGAGCAGATCCATGAAGGATTGGTGCAATTCCGGACAGTCCATTCCGTAGTCGGCGCACACCCGTTTCAGAAAATGCCCGAACATATAGAGGATATCTTCTGGTCGGTCTCGTAACGGGGGAACTTCCAAGCGGATGACATCCAGACGGTAAAAGAGGTCTTCGCGAAAAGAGCCGGTTTGAACGGCGTTGGCCAATGAGGCATTCGTCGCGGCAATGACACGCGCATCAATGGGCACTTCATGATGAGATCCAACCGGCCTCACCGTCTGTTCTTGTAATACCCGCAAAAGACTCAGTTGAGTTTGAACCGGCATATCTCCAATTTCGTCCAGAAGGATGGTGCCGCCATCGGCATACCGAAATAATCCCTGCTTTTGTTGATGGGCCCCGGTGAAAGCCCCGCGTTCATGACCGAACAGTTCCGATTCGATAATTTCCGGACTGATCGTGCTGCAATTGACGGCCACAAATCGCCCGGTTCGCCCGGACTGCCGGTGAACCGCCCGGGCCAGTAAGTCTTTACCCGTTCCGGTTTCCCCCACAATTAACACCGTGGCGTCAGAGCTCGCGGTGCGGGTAATGGTTTGAAAAATATCCCACATGGCTCCGTTGCGGCTGAGAATGCCTTCAAAGCTTCCCAGCCTTTTGCGGGTATCACGCAAATCCGGTGTATCCGGAGAAAACTTTTGATTGGTCTGAATGGCCTCTATGGCCTGATGCAGTTTTTCATGGGAATCTTCATAAATCACATCCGATGCCCCGTTTTTCAAAACCGAATGGACATAGGCTGCATCGGCTCCCGGTTTAAAAACCAATACATCAAGATAGGGTCTGTGTTCTTGTATGGTCGTCATCATGTCAAACACCAGGGAGTCTCCAAGATACTGCCCATCGAGTATGACCAGGCGGGTATGAGAACCAATCTCCAGGGTCTTCACATTTTCCGGGGTTTCCCACCGTACAACTCCGAGGCCTTCACGACTTAAGGCTTTTTCCAGGTCTGGGGCACCCATGATCACTATAGAAGTGGTATCTGGCATTGAGACAGTATTGTCTCACAATATGTAAATGAGTCAAGTATGTCTCAAATATAGGGACATTGCAGTCCCATAAATCCACAAACTTACAAATATCAATGGGTTAACAGATGGAACATGTCTTGCACAGTGTATAGGTATATAGAAGTATGGATAGGGGAATTTTAGCGATAGCTAAATGAAAATACCTAAACATGTATTGTCTGAATCCTGTGAGGTGTACTGGTTTTATCCAATTCGGTGATCGAGCCAAGACCATTTAGTCTGGTAGCGCTTGAGAACCACATGCTGGGGCATGTGAATAACGGTGTGTAGGAAGTTCGCATTCGCCCTTGTAAATTACGAAAACGAAATGAAGGGTTCTGTAAGTTTTCGTAGCAAAAATTAAAGATCTTACAAATGGGGAAATGTTGGTGTGAATGAAGGGATGCTCACACCAGTTTTTCCTCGGTAAACATTCAATATAAAAAACAGTCAAGGACCCTCCGGTCTCGGCTCTTGAGGAGCATGAGTCCGTGTCACATTATTTAAAAAAAAAGGATCGATCTTCATGATGCAAAATCAAACGGAAATCGGAGAACGTCTCCATCGAAGAAACGGTAGGAGGATTATTCATCGGGGCCTGGATATTCAGCCGGCCAAACGTCATGAGATGGTTATTGCTGCCAATATCCTCCGGTCATCAGCCGACTGGTATCGACCTTTTCTTCATGAAAAGGACATGGCCCAGCATGAAGTGGATGAATCCTGGGGGGAGCGAGAGTTTGCACGGCGGCAGTTTTACATCGGGCGTGAAGAGAATGCGCCCGTGGGAATTGTGTCTTCGCAACCAGTCGGAGACATGGCCTATATCGGGTACATCTATGTGTATGATCACCAAACCGGCAAAGGGTTTGGGCCTCAATTACTCAATCACGTTCGTGATGTGGCTTGCCGCGAGGGAAAAGGCGGCATGGTGTTGATTGCCCATCCTAAGGCCTACTGGGCCACGCGCTCCTATCGCCGGTTCGGCTTTGAATGTATTGCGACCACCCGTGACCAGGTATTAGGGTGGCAAGGCGGTTGGTTGAAACCCTACTATGAAGAGGGTTTTGAACTGTACCAATATCTGTTCTAGCACGCCCTTCCTCAACAAACGAGTCAATCATTATTACTAATGGATTCTTCCATTTGTCTGCTATCGGCGACAGTTTGGAGGAATTCATTCGTTATGTTACCCCTATAAGGAGGTCTGCATGGAAAAGAAAGCGTCAGTAGTAAAGAAAACCCGTGTAGGAAAAAAGAAGGCACCAGTTGCTCTGCTGGGCTATAGCTTGGAAACGATGGAAGCCGCCAAGGAAAACAAAATCCCTTTTGTCGCGGTGGTACCGGAGGGATTCGATATCGCATTAAAAGAGGATGGGGTTGATGTGGTGACCTGGGATTTTTACGTGCACAACCACAACTCCGACCGACTCTATGAAAAATTGGTCGAGCGAGGGGTGAGCCATGCCGTACCGCTGTATGAAGAAACCGTGGAATGGGCCGGGTCCCTCAACACCCAGCTGTTGAAAGATCCCCGCGCCTTTCAACGGGCTCTCTTATTTCGCGACAAGGCCATGATGAAGCGTAATGCCCAAATGAACGGTATTCGAGTCGGCGTGTTTGAGGAGATTCGCTCGCGGGAGGAAGCCTTAGCGTTTTTTGACGACATCAATGAGGCCCGGCTTCGCTTGCAGGAGGAAGTACCCGAACCGGTCCATCTGAAACCCCTGTCGGCGGCGGGCAGTGTGGGCCATGTATTTGTTCGAAGCCGGCAGGATATCAACTCTCTTCCCGACGATGCCTTTCCGTGTCTGGCCGAAAGCCATCTGGCGGGGCAGGAATTTTCGGTTGAAGCTTTTATTCATAAGGGAAAAATCGAATTTATGAATATCACCGAGTACGTGCATCTGGGCTATTCCCAGATCGTGCCGGAAACGCCAAGGCTCAGTAAGCATCGGACAAAGATCCGGAAGGCCATTCAAAAACTCATGAAGGCCTTTGGCATCGTGAATGGCATGATTCATCCGGAATATTTTCTGGATCAAGAGGGGGAGTTACATTTCGGGGAAGTGGCGGCCCGTGTGCCAGGCGGCCATATTTTCGAACTCATTCAGCGTGCCCATGGCTTTAATCCGTATGCGGCTCTGTTATTATGCTCCGATCCCAATACCTCCAAAACCGTGTTAGACCGGTTTTTCCCAAAAGAAAAAGACCATAAAGTTTTTGCGGCCAACTTGATGGTGTATCCTCGGAAAGCCAGTGTCCATCAACTGCAGTTTCCTAAGGAATTGGAAGCCCATCCGTATATGGACCGGCATACCATGTTTGAACCCGTCACCGCCAAAGTGGCAGAGCGCGTGGGTTTCGGTAATCATTATGGGACGGTCTTCCTTGCTGGAGAAGATCCGGAAACCCTGCGTGAGCTCGTCCAGCGCTATGAGGAGTATGATTTCTATGAGTGATTCCCCCACGGGCGCGTCTCAGCCTGAATTAACGGTCGCCACTACCCGTCAAGAACAAGCCTTACTTCAGGCCCTTGAGGCTTTGGAACAGGCGGAGCCATTTGCCAAGGCCAAGTATCAGCCAGAGGTCGTTCGTCGTGCCACGGATTTGTTTGAAAGCGACGAAGGATTGCAAATCGTGAGAGGACAGGCCCATCGTTTTGACTCTGCAGGGGTCTTTCATGCCGGACCCTGGGAACATCCTGACCGGCTTCTGCCCGAGTTGGTGGGTGGGGGGCTCCGTGCCGAAGGACAGTATTCGTCATTAGAAATGCTGAGCGAGCTTCGGGTTTTATCCATTGCAGCCGGTGACTCGCAACACCCGAAATTTTCTGCGCAACTGGCTCAATTCTTTTTACAGACGGTCATGGGGCTCAATCTCGATTTGTTGTACGGCAGTGAGACTGAGGAGTCTCGTCTTCGTCCGAAGGTCTATGCACGAGCGCGCAGAATATTAGCCATGATTGAGCAAGAGATTTCCTCCGAAGGTTTGCTGGAACACGTTCTTGATGATATCGATGCGCGAGTCGCCCAGCGGCCTATTGATGTGAGCCTCACATTGAAAATGATTGAGCAAGCCAAAAACATTCAGAAGGATCCAGATCCCAAGCTGGCCGCTAGACTCGACCGGTACATCAAGGCCACGGGTCCTCCCACTCCACTGGCCAAGAAAGCGGGCTCTCCTACGGACTATCGCAATCTCCTGGCCAAAGCCACCGCGCATGAGATTGAAAATGAGGCGAAGGTGGTTGGGAAATTATTGACGTTGACCGGTCTATCCAGCGAATACCATGTCGCGTTCCTCCAGCATGTCCTCAAGAATGACGATACGGGAACCCTGGCGATTGCCTTGGATTTGACCGAGGTCGGCCAGGCCCATATGGAACAATATCGGGAAAAGGTCTTTGAATTAATGCGCCTGACCATTCATCCCGCCACCAGTTGGATCATCTATGGATTTCAACAGATGTTGGAGCGGATGCTTCTGGCACGACCAGAGGTAGCTGATGGTCTGACCAAATTACTTAATCTTGATTTGTGTTCTACTGCCCAACAAGTAACCAAGAAACATCTGCCCCGCGGGACTGGGATTACGGCCAATGCTGCCATTGTCGGGGGTGGCATTGCCATGTTAGGGCAACCGTTAGGAGTCGGACAGGGAAACAACCCGACCTGCCAAGGGGCTCGGGGGCTGAGTCTCTGGAGTCTTCATGATCCCGGTTACTTGCTCCAATTATTGACCAGCGCGGCTCGGGAT
>JACDDF010000213.1 GCA_013817135.1 Nitrospirales bacterium | reverse complement strand
GGCAATGAGCCTGAGATAAGAAAATCCAAAAGAAGTCACAGGGGCCATGAAGATCTAAAAAGCTAAAACTGAGGATTGACTTTTCCCCAACGTACAATTGGACACAGAACGTGTCCTATGGATCAGAACTTTTTTGTAGGTCTAGATCAGACTCTCAAGACAGAACACTGTGAAGGAAAACTAAGAAAGGACGAGGCATGAAGATGGCCAGAAAGTTGACTGAAGAGAGAACTGGCCAATGATAAAATATTTGGTGCCCCCGACACGAATTGAACGTGCGGCCCGCGGTTTAGGAAACCGCTGCTCTATCCGACTGAGCTACGGGGGCAACAAGTCTTACGTTAAAAAGCAGTGGCTTTCGTCTACAATCCTGATGTGGCATATTTATTTATACCAGAATGTTCTGTTGGTACACAGCAGACGTGAAAGGGTACCCTTTTTACCTAGTGAGAACAAGAGGACCCGGCGAAATCTTTGACCTGACATGAAACCAATCTCTAATCCCCAAAATCCCTTCATTTCTGAAGTCCGCGAGCGACTGGAGCCATCTGCACCAGTGACTCCGGACATCTACGAAGAAACGGTGAAGACCATTCTCAGCCAGAATACCAGCCCCGACCTCCCCTTTCGATGGAGCGTGAATCCCTATCGAGGGTGCTTTCATGCTTGCGCCTATTGTTATGCACGCCCCTCTCACGAATACTGGGGGTTCGGATCTGGGACGGACTTCGAATCCAAGCTGGTCGTCAAGGTGAATGCCCCGGCAAAGCTTCAAGAATCCTTGAACAAACGATCCTGGCAAGGGGAATTGATTGTCTTTTCAGGAAATACCGATCCTTACCAACCCCTGGAGGCCACATACAAACTCACCCGATCCTGCCTACAAGTCTGTGCAGAATTCCAGAATCCCGTTGGACTCATCACGAAATCAGCCCTCATCGTGCGAGATATTGATATGTTGCAAGAGCTGCGTGACAAGGCATGGGTGCGCGTCTTTTTGAGTATTCCCTTTGCATCAGATGACATCGCACGGAAGGTTGAACCGCAAGCCCCCTCAATTACGAAACGGTTTGAGACGTTAGAATTCTTGTCCAAAGCCGGCATTTCAACCGCAGTCTCGATTGCCCCTGTGATTCCAGGATTAAATGAACACGACATTCCACAGATTTTATCCCGAGCCCGCGATGCGGGAGCCCAACATGCCGCCTATATCCTGCTTCGTCTCAACGACAACGTGGAACAGGTGTTCGTTGAACGGATGACACACCATTTTCCCGATCGAATCCAGAAAATCCTCGCCCGCCTCAAAGAGGTTCGGGAAGGGCAGGTCGGAGAACGAACCTTTTTCAAACGCCATGTGGGTGAGGGGAAAACGTGGGATGTCATTGCCCAACTGTTCGAGACCGCCTACCGGAAACATGGGTTTCAGGACGGTCCCGATACCCCCATTCCTCCGACCTTTCGACGGCCGGGACCCACGCAACTCTCTTTGTGGGAGTTTTGAAAAAGCATGCACTGAGCGAAGTCCAAGGGGCAGCCAGCGGCGTTCCGTGCCCTCGCCGGAGCGACTTCGCGCAGGCAGGTCGCCCCTTGGCCTGGCTCTCATACTCCTCCGTGCGCTCCGCCAGACCGAGGGGCTGCGGCCTTTCCTTCGAGAAGCCTCAGGACAGGACTGGACGAACCTTTTTGAATACTCCCGATTTTTTTTAAATAGCTCTCGATTACCCGCATGTGGGTCTAATAGGAAAACTATTTCAATTCTTACACAGACTCTCCGTTAGAGGCTCCTCCCTCATAACTCCAACCGGATACAGGCGGTTTGGCAAGACCCCGAGCCCTTCAGTACAATCATTCTCTGACAATTTTTGCTTGCTCACTCAAAACCAAAGGACACACCCCATCTCATGATTCTTTCCTATTATGATCGGCCCTCATCTATCTGGCGATGCTTGGCAATCACCCTGCTCACCATCACCCTCGTCGGGTGCAGCGAAGACAAAACGCCCTGGCAACTCCACTCCGAACAAGGCACCACCCTGATGGAACAGGGAAAGTTCCCGGAAGCTGAGCAGGAGCTGAATGCTGCTCTCGAACTAGCAGAGAAGTTTGAAGGCCCGGACCCTCGCCTCACCCAGTCCATCACCAATCTCGCGATTCTGCATAATGCGAAAGGTGAGCCGGAACAGGCAGAGGCGCTGCTCCAAAAGGCCGTGGCCATTCAAGAACAAGGTCCCAAACCTCAATCGGCCGAATTAGCCGCCAGCCTCAGTAATCTTGGCGCGTTGTATGTCACCCAAAAAAAGTTTGACCAGGCTCAAACCTCATTTGAACGAGCCTTAGCCGTTCGGGAACAGGCACTGGGTCCGGATGACCCTGAGGTCATCCGTGACCTGGAAAATCTCGCAGCCCTGTTTGTCCGGCAATCCCAGTATGCCCAGGCAGAACCCTATCTGAAGCGGGTCCTCGACAGTCGGGAAAGAACCACAGGAACGGAAGCGCCTGAACTCATTGAACCACTTAATAATCTCGCGCTTCTCCATCGAGCCCAGGAACAGTATGACCAGGCAGAGGCATTATTACTACGGGCCTTAGCCATCAAAGAGAAGCAAATTGGCCTCACCAATCCCCATCTCCTTGGAAGCTTGAATAATCTCGCGCTGCTTTATAGTACGGCTAAACAATTTCCACAGGCGACGCCTGTATTGGAACGAATGCTGACTATTAGCGAAGAGGGGTTTGGCAAGGAACACCCCCGGGTTGCCATCATCCTCAATCAATTGGGAGAAATCTACAGGCTACAGGACCAACCCGAGCAAGCCATCCCCTTGATCCAGCGCGCCATTGCCATTATAGAAAAAGCAGAAGGACCGGAACACTCAAGTCTGACCGGCCCTCTCAATAATTTAGCGTTACTGTATGTCACCACAGGACAATATGAAAAAGCCGAGCCCTTGTTTCAACGAACCATCACCCTCACGGAACAGACCATGGGGAAAGACCATTTCCGGGTCGAACGAGCACTCAGAAATTACACCGCCCTTTTGCGAAAAATGGGTCGTACCGAGGACGCCGTCACGCAGGAAACCCGGGCCAATGCCATTCACGAAAAAAATAATCCTCCAGTCACTTCTTCTCCGGGCTAACCCATCCTCCTCCACACATTCGTCACCCGGACCTTCACCCTCAGCGGATTCTGACCATCTCTCTGCCCTTCCCCACATCGATGCGGCCCGTAAGGGCCACATCGTGACGCCTGTCTAGAACTCTCTCGAAACGAAATGGTCATCACCATGTGCCCCCAAATCCCATGTAGGGTGCGCCAGAACTGAAACATGTGGAAAAAATAATCCCCAAAATTATTTCCTTAAAGCCCCATGCGTCGAGAGCCGATCAGAGTCTAGAGAGGACTCACTTCTCGTATGTCAGGGTGCCTCTGTCGCCTACCAAGATGTGATGCGGAGTATGGATACAGACAAGGAGCTCTATACCGTTCTCTGACATATCCCATACTGGCCAGTGAGAGGGAAGTGGTTCTGATCATGTGTTAGAAGAAAGAGACACGGGGGGTGCGACAGGAAAAATTGAAATATCTGGCTAAACTTGCATTGTTAGTTCTGATGGGTATCTTCGGAAGCTTCTTGATTTCCGAAGCCGGGCTTCGTCTGATGAACATCTCATATCCGGTCTTTCACGGTTTTGATCCTGTTAGGGGGCGAATTCTTGAACCGGGGATGGAAGGGTGGTTTCGTTATGAAGGAAATGCCTATGTTAAAATTAACTCCGCTGGATTTCGAGATGTCGAACATCCTCTTCAGAAGCCAAAGGGGACATACAGGATCTTGCTTCTGGGCGATTCCTATACGGAGGCAAGGCAGGTTAGCTTGGAGAACACCTTCGGGAGAAAAGTCGAACAACAGCTTCAATCCTGTGAACGGTTGCTCCCTCACCTAGTAGAGGTGATTAATTTTGGTGTTCCAGGGTACGGAAATGCCGAAGAATTAATCACCCTTCGGTCCCGTGGTTGGGCCTATGACCCCGACCTCGTACTAACCATGTTTTTTAGCGGTAATGATCTCATCGACAATTTCCCCAGGGCAGAGTTGCGTGAACCTGCGTATATTCCTCGTCCCTACTTTCATTTGGATCAGGGCGAGTTGAAGCTGGCATACAACTTTCAAGAGTGGTCCCCACCAATTCTCAAATATCGACTCCTCCTTTGGGGGGTACATAACTTTCGTACGTTGGAATTGCTCAACCAAGCCAATCGGGTGCTGGCCGCACGGCATATTGGGGACAGTCAGGAAAACCTCTCTAGCAGGGCAGGTCTGGCAGACTTTGTCTATGCTCCGCCCCAGACGCCGATTCATCGTGAGGCGTGGGACATTACCGAAGGGATTCTGAAATTGATGCATCAGGAGGTCCTTAAACATGGAGCAAATTTTTTTCTTGTCACAGCCACAAGCCCTGATCAAATCGACCAAGAAGAGAGAATATTGCTGAAGGAGCGCCTCGCTACGAAAAAACTCGATTACCCGGAGCAACGACTTCGAGCGCTTGGCGAAATTGAAGGCTTTCCTGTGCTCAATCTGCTGTATGATTTTCAGCAGTATGCGGAGCAACATCCCGCACATCTCCATGGATTCTCCAATACGAAACTCGGGGCAGGGCATTGGAATGAACAAGGTCACGAGTTAGCCGCACAATTGATATCAAAGCGGATATGCCAGGATCCTTCTATTCTATAAGGACATCATCAACCTCTTACGATGTCCTAATTAGTTGAAATCCAGCGGATAAGGTATTACCTCCCTCCCTCCTGCAACCATCAGAGATATCCTGCTTGCCGTCCCGTACCTGCGCGTCGGTTGCGCCTATTCATCTGACGGGTGAGTTCTCGACGTTCTAATGATTCTGAGTTGAACCATAAGATAATCATCTATGACCTCATGACTTTCATCATTTTTTCGCCCTGATTGCGGAACATGAATCTCTCTTGACACTTTTTTTGCAATCACCTATGGTTGCACCTCAACGCTGGCATCTCCCGATAAACTATGGAGCTTCTCCTCCAGATCAATCCACTATAGGCAGGATGATGACAGGCTACACTTCTCTCTCCCTCCGGCGCTCCTTCACAATTATTCTCACCGCGATGGTCCTGCTCGCCCTCACGCAGGGTTGTACGACGAACCTCAAAGC
>JACDDF010000212.1 GCA_013817135.1 Nitrospirales bacterium | reverse complement strand
CTGACGATCTTGAATGCGATGATCCAGCATCAGACGAAATGGCAAGATATGCGTAGTATGTCTCATTGACATTCAAGACAGTTGCTGACCCATTCGGCAAGCATGCCCTGAGCGCAGTCGAAGGGGCTCAGGGCAAGGTCCAGCGAAGGATCTCGCCGAGCCATAAGGCCTTTCGCCCTGGGCACAGATCCTTCGTCAGGTGCTTGTCCTGAGAATCTATGGTTCATGTCAAGCATTGTGTTATGCGTTCTGGATTAAACGTTGTGCGGTAATGGTGAATCGACCAAGCAGCCCCGGCGATTTTGCGGGCGATGATCACAAAGGATTGGAACACTCTGGACCGGAAAACGTGTCTCAGCACACGCTGTATGGCCTATGCAAAGACCTTTCAAATGCGCCTACGCGAGTCGAAAGGAATTCCATAGGGTTCCGTTGGACATTGAATGATTCAGAAATAAACTGATTTCGAAGCAGTCGGCACACTTCGTCCGACGCTGTTCTTCTTCTGCCTAATCAGCCCGGCTTCTCACTGATTGCTCAGTGGAAAGCTGATCACAAGTCCTCCCATGACGTCACCGACTTTGAAATCCGATTTCGGGCTGTTGGGATGTGAGTTGTGGCATTGGACGCACGCCGTAGTAACAGCCACGTCGGCATAGACCGTTTCGAACAACCGTCTCTCGCCGCCCCCGGTGGTACTGGAATATGGTCTATTGGGGTTCATTTGAACTTCTTTAAGAGCCATCCGCTCAAATTCATTGGCTGGCGCATTGGCCTTATTGATCGGCCACTGACTGATCAGGTAGTAGCGGACATCTGGGCCGGTCAATTCGGCAATCTCGCTTGTCTCCTTCAGGAGTTGCACCGGTAAGGGCAATGAATGCGTAGCCTGCCAGTTTTCCGACGCATCGACAATGCCCTCTTTCTGGAGTCGATTGACAATGTGGATGGTATAAAAGTGCCGGTGGGCCATGATGACTGCACGTAAATAGTCAGCAACGATTCTTGGAGGAATACCCTCCGGGGTACCGGAATTCTTGTCCATGGCGAAGAGGCTCGGGACAGCCAGCGCCGCGATCATCAGAAGGACGGCGACCCAGGTCCAGGCTTTGCTGGTCATGATACCCTCTCTTTCCTTTCGATGGGAGTGAGACCCATAGGCAACCGGATAGAGTCAGATCCGTGGTGAGACAAGAGTTTTTGTATGCGAGGCGTCATCAGGAAATCAGAAAACTGTTCTGCGGCAGAACGCAAGGAGGCTCGAACGGTCGACACTATTGCTTGCCCGAACTGGATCGGCACATACGCTCCGATTGGGTTTTCATCGCTGATGCGTATATGCCCATGAGAGATCGAATCTACGCGATAGACCAGACCCACATCGGCCTTGCCCATGCGAATCAAATCTATGATGTCCTCGCTATGTGAACCATAGAGAATGTGAGGACGACTTTTATAGGTCGGATAGGATTTTGTCAGCACCCGGGCGGTGACATCTCCCAACGAGGATGTCTGGGGATCACCGAGGGCAATCCGTGTGGACGGGTTCGACAGCGCCTCCTGAAAGGAAAAGAACATATGCGGAGAGGTCGACGACATCACCAGGACAAGTGACGTCTGGGCGAAGATCCTAGGGGGGCCGTTGAGAGTCAGTCCTTCCTTGTGTAGGTACTCGACTTCTTCAATCCCCGCCGACAGAAACACATCAATTGGAGTTCCCTTTTCAATTTGATGAAGAAGCGTTTTCGATGGCGTGTACACCACGTCGACCGCCACGTCATATTCTCGTTCGAACATCGGCAGGATGTCGCTGAAAGCCGGTCTTAAGCTGGGGGGTGCTCCAACTATCAGGGGTTCAGCCTGAACTGGCTCCCAGGTCCCGACGATGGCCGCCAGTCCAGCGACAGCGACGATCAATACCTTAAACGTCGAAATGATCACTCAATTCCTCCGTAAGTCCTCTGGAGGTGCGAACTATGCGCACTTGTTGGTACGCATGGCAATGCCTGCAAACTCAGCAAGTGACTTGTTTCTTAGAGATTCCAGCTGGGAAGGGCAAAAAGGAGACGCTCGCGTGCTGGAGTTGCCATTGGACATTTTGGACAAAACAGTAACGACGCTCGGAGCGACTCGAACTGCTTGCTCCTTTGGCCGGGAGGAGCTGGTGGACGTGCTTCACCCCTTGGAGGCATTGGTCGTGGACCCATGGAAAACGGCGGATTAGGCATAGGCAGATCTTAATGAAGGACTATAGCACGGTCAAGATTTATCCATTCCATGGGCAGACCGAAGGTGGGGCATGACTTCTTATTTTGAAGCCACACCCCACCCGTTTCATCAACACCCTCAGCGACTCTCTATCTCTGAATCCGATCACCCTGGATCTACTCCCCCCGCCGCTTGGCGATTTCTTGCGCAATAATGGCCTGCCAGCCTTGATTAAACAAATCTCGTGTGGCCTTTATCGTGGGAATCGTAAGGGGCCCCGCTTCATGGGCCAAACGGAGTTGCTCAAAATCATCCATCATGTGCGTCAACTGTTTGGCCGTGAACTCATTGGTGTTATCGCTCCGTGCACGCAGTCGCAGGGAGCGAAGTTCGACAAGATAGTCCTGATAAAAAACCTGATCCCACGAATAGTGAGCCTGCGATTCCCCGGCATGGAGTTCGAGTCGAGTTAAAAAGGCGTCCATCTTTTTTTGGAGCGAGGTTGCCGCCCGATCCACTTCCGGATCATAAGAAGAAATCAACGTGACGTGGCAACCAACCAGCCCCAGTTGCACACACGCCAAAACCCATAGAAACCATCGAAAACTAAATGCGGAGGGAATTGTCATGATGTCAGGTAGCATTGGGATATTCGCCTTTTTGTTGAGAGTCTAGGGTGGGAATAGCCCACCAGACATGATTTTTTTTTGCAACCCATTTCTTCCCAGCTGAATAAAGCTCCATATTGGGAAATGAAACAGCTACGTCAGAATATATTCTACTCACCTGTGCGCATCTGTCTACTGGGCTTCAATGAAAAAATCGACCCTGACCCAACCTCATCCTCTCAACGGCCACACAGAATGTGTTGTGTTGTATGCCACCGCTGATTTCACAGATGCTCCTGCCAATTATTGGGATAATTTGCATGTTCGCTCGCTCGACTCCCTCTTCATTAGGACTGGCAACTCTATTCCAGCCGGAAATTATCGACATACAGGGAAAATTCTTCCGGTGGGCTTATGGCAAAGAGTCTAATGGCTTTGATCGCGCGGAGATCCAATTCCCGGCCAACGGGGGCGTGGCGAATGTCATCCAACGGAATGTTTATGTGATTAAGGCCCGGCGAAATCGTGATGACCCGATTAAACCGATCCGCATAGTCGTTATTATGCTGTGCATCATGAATTCCGATGACCAGGGATTGGACTCTCGGCAATTCGGAATACACCTCAAAGTGGAAACGCGAGAACCCTCGCCAATCCGGATAGGGCTCCTTAAGGCGTATACCTGGGTAATGTTTCGGGTAAAACACCACGTGCCCCACGGTATCAACCCGTGGTTTCCCCCAGCCTAAGGGCGAAGGAACGATCTGAAGTGCACTGTCCCTGCCTTTGACAAACATCATTTCCCATGAGGAAGAAAACTGAACGAGTGAAGGGAATCTGACCGCCCGGTCCCAA
This sequence comes from Nitrospirales bacterium, assembly GCA_013817135.1. Taxonomy (GTDB): domain Bacteria; phylum Nitrospirota; class Nitrospiria; order Nitrospirales; family UBA8639; genus Nitrospira_E. Next base: position 1,531 of record JACDDF010000212.1, on the reverse strand, counting down.
TAGGCATAGGACCAGAAGAGCACCGGACTCAGTGCTATCACCACGAGCAATCCGACCCCGGCGTGAACCAGTTGTTTCCTTGGGGCCAACCGCCATATTGCAGCACGTCCCGTCAGATTGGGATCGTATGTCATGAAAAATCCCAAGGCACCCACAGTTCCCAGAACATCTCGAAGAAGGTCCGACCATTCGGCAAATCGAGTCGAACTGAACGATTGCACCCATTCAGTCAATGCACCCAGAACCACGACCCCCATGAACGGCATGCCATATTGGCTACCCACAGACCACCCTGGGGCTCTCCAAGCTGCCGTGCCAGATACAAAAGGATAATGGCCACGCCACCCAATAAGGGAACATGACAAAAATCGTAGAAGGCTTTCAGAAGAATGGTAGGAGAGGGAACTGGAATCCAAAGCAGGGCGATACATCCAAAGAGGACTAACACCAGACCCGGGACCATTAACCGGGATGCTATGGATCGCTGATTGGATTTCTGGCATATTCGATTTGTCACAACACGTTCGATCAAGCCAGACTGATTACTGAGGCGATATCGGCAGACGGCACACCGTTGCGAAAAAAAATGGGTTTGGATGTGTGAGCAGAGATCCGTTCGCCCGGCAAGATGATGCCGACCAGATTTAACGGATCGGCGGCTGACAGACGAATTTCTTGCGCTCCGGCTTGAACATCACGACGTACCGCCCGTAACGACTCCACTGCCTCCGGCAATGCAAACTGTTCCCCCGTAAAGCCATTCACAAACCGGCCACCCCGCATCTCGCCACGCCACTCGAGCTTTCGGTATTGCACAAGCAGTTCACGCCAGGTCACCGGCAAAGACTCTCGTTTGAGCAAGTCGCGAAAGACCACGCCATAACGATGCGCCAATTGCCTGGCCCACAGTTCATGGGGATGAAGACGAACCGGCGGCTCCTCATCATGTGCGCCATGATCACCCTGAAACAGATCCCAGCGCCCGATGCTGTGCCTCGGCCGTCGCGCGCGATCCTTGCCCTCGGCACGCCGGCGTCGAGGATCAAGCAGAGCCCGCATAGGATCAAACCCGTCAGCAGTCACCAACCCTGCTGCTACCAGTTCCCACAAGGCAAGCTCCACTTCGGTGGCCAGATGTCCCGTTCGACCGGTCAGATCCGCAAAAAAACATGCGCCACGACGATCCAGACAATCCAAGACAGCTTGAGCCACTCCACTCAACGATAAGCGAATGCCAAGCGGCCCTATAGGTTTACCAGGTTTGGCCACACCCAATACCCAACTCACATCCTGTCGTCGCAAAAAACTAATGGGAGCCAGTCTGGTCGGAGTCAGCGGCCGGAATGCCGGAACCGGCGCTCCAGCGTCCAAGGCAAAGGCTCCTGTCCCCTGTCCTGACCCCACGACAGGCAAGAGGGTGGCCTTACTTTCCGGAGGGGTCAGACGTCCCCAGACTACTTCCCCGCGCAGGCACAAATTATCCAGCCATTCAGGTTTGTATTCAGCCAGGCGGGCCTTGAGGAGGGACGGT
>JACDDF010000211.1 GCA_013817135.1 Nitrospirales bacterium | reverse complement strand
ATTTTCCTGGATTGTTCATGAAATTCTTCTTCCCCGATAGTCAGCTCACTTTCAGCTAAACTGTAGAGATCCGGCGCGAAGACCAAGGCTCCCTCTCTCCTGGCATGTTCCACCGCTTGACGGGCTACCTGCAATTCGTGGATGGGTGGGTCCTGACAGCCGGTCATCAGAACACTCAAGCCGAACAAGACCACATACATTCCCGCAGGGGAACGCCTCCAAGCCCTCGCAACAAATTTCCTTATCAGGGGTTTCGCTTCTAACAAAATGGACCTTGCTCTTGAAAATTTTTCGAGAAGGCCGGAAGTGCTTCTCATTGAAATCAAAGGTTGATGTAGCAAATCCTACGCCAATGGAGAATGACGAAAGGATGTTGGTAGAGGCCCGATTTTTCAGTTGTTTTTGAGGAGAAGGGTCCTGTGTGCGAGACAGCTTGGCTCATGCTTGGAACCTTTGTCCCTGGGTGCTTTACCAAGGAGAAGACGGCCCAGGGGATGGTTGAGGTTATCTTTCACCAGGGAGTGTCCGTTTGCCATGGGGACGGTATACCAGGAGAAGGCTAATGTGACCGGGAAATCCATGGCGGTACTTTTGCCTTTTAATTTCCTACAGAGGGTGAAAAGGCCTCAAATGGTCGCGAAGGAGCGGGTAAAGTTGGCTTCGAGATTGGCCCTATCGTCCGAGGAGAGACTCCTGAGGCGTTGCTTCAGGCTTCAGCAAATAGTCTTGCTCAAATGAGTGTACTTATGGGAAAATGTTTCGCGTTGACAAGCTTTTTGCACGAAATTCCCCTATAAAAATTCTAGTTCCGGTCTCTCAGAGGAGTCAGCCTATGGAAGCCAAGTCGGACCCGCTGTTTAACCTCCAGGCGTTCCTGGACCAAACCGATAGCGGCAAAACAATTCTGACGTTCACTCAAAAGCAGACGCTCTTTTCGCAAGGGGATGTGGCGGATGCCGTGTTCTATATTCAGTCCGGCCAGATCAAACTTTCGGTGGTCTCGCAGCAGGGGAAAGAAGCCGTCGTCGGTATGGTGGATGCTGGGGGGTTTGTAGGGGAAGGGTGTCTCGCCGGGCAGCGGGTGTGCATGGCCACGGCGACAACCCTGGAAGACTCCACTCTGCTTAGAATTGCCAAGCAGACGATGATCCGGGTACTCCATGACGAACCCACATTCTCCACGTTGTTCATGGAATATATCCTGGCTCGCAACATTCGCATCCAAGAGGACTTGGTGGATCAGTTGTTTAATTCTGCCGAGAAGCGGCTGGCGCGTGTGCTGCTGTTAATGGCCCATTTTGGCAAAGAGGGCAAGCCGGAACCGGTCCTTGCAAAGATTAGTCAGGAAACGCTTGCCGAGATGATCGGGACCACGCGCTCCCGCGTCAGTTTCTTCATGAATAGATTCAAGAAATTGGGCTTCATCGAGTACAACGGCGGTTTGCATGTGCACAGCTCCCTCCTTAATATCGTTCTCCACGACTAAATGGCTCTTCGGTTTCGGCTTCTTAGGTTCAAGGTAATTGAGTCGGACGGTGTCCCGCACCTCCGTTTCCAGACTTTCATCCTGACTGAGCAATTTTGAACAGATCCTACCCTGTCTTCCCTTTACACTAAGTCCACGATCTAGCAGGGTGTTGAAAAAGTTCGCCAGCGGCGTTCTCGGCTCTTTGTCGTGCTCACGTACTCAATCGTACGCTCCGTCCGCCAAAGTGCCTGCGGCCTTTCCTTCGAGAAAACTCAGGACAGGACTGGACGGGCCTTTTTGAACACCCTGCCATCTTCGATGAGATTCGGCACCATGTCATTTACGGCAGCTCCTTCAAAGATCTATGAGTTTTTCAACAGCCTGCTAGAGTTTCTCCATCATTATCCTGAGGGGAAGGAGGGCCATGATGACGTGCCGAGTCGCCCGAGTAGTTGACCCACCCACCAAAATAAAACCCGTCTCCTGCATGAAGTGCAGCGCAAAAGACCTGGATGTCTTCTTTACCTCAAAAACTCTTGGGCTACACGTGTGCCCAATTTGCGCCGAGGCCATGATTGGGAGCGACGTAAAGGAAGGAATGGGGTTCCCGGCCTAAGCATGAAGACCCGGAGAATTACTGGGCGTGTTTCCTTCCGCTTCAGTCGTAACAAGAGACGTGCTTCCCATTCACGGAAGTTATGGATAGTGACAATGTTCATGTGAGTGCTCAGATGTGGTGTCGATTGTACAGGCCCAAACTAGTGAAAATGGAGAAGAAACATGAGTACGATTGTTATCATTGTGCTGGTTTTGCTGCTCGTTGGGGTACTGCCCACTTGGCCGCACAGTACCAATTGGGGCTACGCTCCCAGTGGCGGGTTAGGCTTGGTCCTTCTGGTCCTGGTGGTCCTTGCTCTGACCGGCCGGCTCTGATGGCCAGTCCACTAAGTTGAGAAACCGGAAAAACTATTGGGAGGCCTCTTGACCGGTATTCCATCTGGTCGAACAGGGACGGATACCGCTCGAAGGGAGAGAAATTACCTTGCCTCACGAAAAGAGGCATGACTTGGAAGCAACAGCGATGAAGTTATTGAGTATCAAAACGATTGTATAACAGCCATCGCTAAATTAAAAATTCATGTGGCAGTGGGCATTATTAACTGGAACCAGGAGGCAATATGATCTGGCTTGAATTATTTTTTATGGTGGGTTCAGTGGTGGTGTGGATCGTGAATTATGTTGTGATGACGTAGAGACTCCTGGTTTCTCCGCCTCGGGCTTCCATGCTGAGGGGCGTGCTAACAGGGAAAGGCGTTAACCATGAAGTCGTGTGAGTTCATGGCTGATTCCAAAAATTCTGGACTCGCGCCCGAGAGCACAATCGGAAAAGTGTGATGACATCAGAGTAAAAAACAACACCCGTCGTGGTGGTCGTGGCCGCGTTGGTCTTCTGCATATTACTAGAGCAGAGGGTCCTGGTTGTGAAGTCCATCATGGGTATTGTGAACGGTGGTCCCCCGGCCAATCGAAGAATTCCAGCACTTACCTGTGTAGCTGAAAAAATGAAAGGGAGCATTCCGCATCATGGCATGTTGGCTAAACAACTTTGCGTTCTATTTTAAGGTCTGGCCAGCCTTAGCAGGGGTGATGGTGCTCACCATCTCCCTCTATTCACTGGCAGAAGCCGCTCCTATCGCGGTGCAGTTTCGGGAGGGCGTGACCCATGGTTTTCTTCTGGTGCGTTCCCTGGCAGGAGAGACCGTTGGCCAAGGGGAAGTGACACAAGTTGCCAAAGAGGGAGATCTGGTCGAAAGTCGGTTGGTGTTCAATTTCAAAGATGGCTCGCTGCACGATGAGAAAGTCGCCTTCTCTCAACAGCAGGTGTTCACGTTGATCAGCTATCGCCTGGTCCAACACGGCCCGTCGTTTCCGGAGCAGATCGACGTCGCCTTCGACCGGGGCTCAGGGGAATACACGGTTCGATCAAAAGCGGGGGAAACTGGGAAGGAAGAGGTGGTGGCTGGAGTGTTTGATCTGCCCAAGGATGTGTATAACGGCATGATTATCACTGTGTTGCTGAACCTGCCTCAAGGTGCCAGCGAAACCGTGAATGTTCTCGCCTTCACACCGTCGCCAGAAATCATCAAACTTGAGCTCTCGCCTGGACCTGAAGACACCGTCTACGTAGGCGACCTGTCACGGAAGGCGCTGCAATACGAGTTCAAGCCGGACATCGGCATGATTCAGGAATTTCTCGGCAAGGCCTTCGGCAAGCTCCCGGCCCAATTTCACTATCACTGTTGGATCCTGGCTGATAAGGTCCCCAGTTTCCTGCAATTCCAAGGTCCTTTGCAACTCATGGGGCCGATTCTGCGGATCGCACTCGTGAGTCCCAGCTTGACCTCAACGCCAGAAGATAAAACGATGTCTTTAAAATAACGTGGGCCCGAGCCGGGGCGTATGCTGTGAGGAGGATCTTCATTCTTCAACGTTGAGCAATTCCGAACCGAATGCCAATAGTGCGTATGAAACTATTTTTCGGCCTACTCACTATGAGATTGACAGGAGTTTTGTGTTTGAAAGAAGCGTTGGTGGGAGGACGAACGGAGAAAACCCGGATGACCAGGCTGTCAACCATACGGGGCTCTCATCCGGGTGTCAGCATGATGTCTATCTTACTCCTTCTGGCGTTGCTCGTGGGATGCGCGAGCACGCCACCCAGTCGGGGCCATTTTTCTTAAGCGAGGAGGAGGTAGGCACACACGGCCGCAAGACCTGGTTTGACCGTCTTCTTGAGGTCGATCCAAGAGCTGCCTCCTTCGTGATCGCAGAAGACTATCAAAAACGTCCGGTACAAAAGATTGCGGTGCTGCCGTTTGTGAATGAGGGGAATGGCGATTACTTCATCAATAAGATTCCGTTAAAAATTCTGGATAATACAGAACGCAACAAGTGGTCATGGCCCCATGCAAACCGAGTGCGGCGTGCTGTTGCAGGGGAACTTGCCTCACGAGAATTCATCATCGTGCCTCGATTAAGGGTTGATGCCGTGTTGGCCACCCATGGAACCACCGACAAGGAAAATCTCAATGCGGTTCCTCCAGATGAACTCGGCCGTTGGTTGGATGCTGATACCGTGGTCTACGGGGAGCTGCTGAATTATGAGGCGTATTACGCCTTTCTTGTCGCAGCCTGGAAAGTGAGCGCACGTGTGAGAATGGTCTCGACGAAGGACGGGTACGAGATTTTTTCATGCACGAATAACCGATACGAAACGACCGTGCATCCGGTCATTGATCCAATCGATATGGTGATCAATGCCATTGCGTCTCTGTTTCATCTTCGAGACATCACGCTGGTTCGCACGGAATATGAAGTGGGTCGCGAGATTGTTATGCGTCTCCCCAGGGCTGAGCGAAACATCTTCGAGTTCCTGGCTGCAATAAAAGATGCTACACCGGCTCTCGGCTCCAGCGAGATCCAGGCCTCCACTTCAAACGATTCCTTGAAATAAATCTCATGCGGCGTCTCTTCAGGTGGTGTCCTCTACGCCCATCCCTTCCTTCCGTTACCGCTTTCCGGGAAGTAAAAGAGGAGCCGGGACGGACCGCATAGCTGTTAAGCTAATTTACGGCCTTACCCCCTGTAGAGTTGAGGATCGAAGCCCGCTTCGAGCATTTCCAGGGTGGTCATCCGTGAGCGTTGGCGATGCTTGCGACAGTACCTGAGCAGTGTCT
>JACDDF010000210.1 GCA_013817135.1 Nitrospirales bacterium | reverse complement strand
GCCCGAATGGGCCGGACTGCATTATGATTCTCAAAAAATATTAGCATGTTCGGTCGGCAATGGAAACCTGGTTCCCCGCTGCCTTGTTGTGCAGAATGACCTTCTTTATAATGCCTGGCGTATGAATTCTCAGAATGTCCAAAAACCCCAACCGCGTGTGACGTTGTATACGTTAGGGTGTCGACTCAATCAGGCTGAAACGGCCGTCCTCAAAGACGGGTTTCAGCAACGCGGGTTTCTCCCGGTAGCATTTGGTCAGGAAACAGATGTTTTTGTGATCAATACCTGTACCGTCACGGAAGGGGCTGAGGTGGATTGCCGACGAATCGTTCGCCAGGTCCTCCGTCATTCCCCCCACGCCTTTGTGGCGGTCACCGGGTGTTATGCCCAGACCGGCCTTGAAGTGCTCCGCCGCATGGCCGACATTGACCTCATTGTCGGCAATCAATTCAAAATGCAGCTTCCTCAGATCATTCCGCCATTTTCTCAGCTCAAAAAACAGCCTGTGCCACTGGTGCATCATGGGCGGATTGATCCTGAGAATTTTTCTATAGAAGGCGTAGGAGCCTATCCCACGACTCGCGCAAATGTGAAAATCCAGGACGGGTGTCAGTTTATGTGTTCGTTTTGCCTGATTCCTTTTGCCAGAGGCCGGGAGCGGAGTCGGTTTCTGGAGGATGCGGTTCGTGAGGCCGAGGAGTTGGTGGAAAGAGGGCATCGTGAGTTAGTGCTGACGGGGGTGAACATCGGACAATATCGGGATGGAGTTGCCGACCTCTTGGTGCTCATTCAACGATTTGAGGCCATTAAAGGCCTGGAGCGGATCCGTATTTCCTCAATTGAACCCACGACAGTTCCTGAGAGTCTTCTGGACTATATGAGTAGTTCCACCAAGCTGTGCCGGTATTTACATGTGCCCTTACAGAGCGGAGACGATCGTATATTGGAGGCCATGAATCGGCGATATTCGGTGCGAGAGTATCAGGAAGCCATGGAATCAGCTCTGAAGCGGATTCCAGATCTGTGCTTTGGCACGGATGTGCTGGTGGGGTTTCCTGGGGAGGGCTCACGAGAATTTGCGAATACGGAAGCGGTGGTCCGGGATCTTCCTTTTGCGTATTTGCATGTGTTTAGCTACTCGCCCAGGCCCGGTACCGCCTCGACCAAGTTGCCGCATGCTGTGTCTCCAATAACGACGAAAGAGCGGAGTCGGGGATTGCGGGAAATATCCGATCACAAGCGAATGGCTTTCTATCAGCGGTTTTTAGGGCGACGAGTCTCGGTGTTATTTGAAGCAGCGGAAGCCGAGGGCTATTGGCCGGGGCTGACGGATAATTATATTCGTGTGGCCGTTCGTTCTCCACATCCGCTACGTAATACCATTCAACCGGTTGTCGTAACTGGCATGATGTCGGGTACCACGTTGGGATTGCTGGAGCCATCCTCTGAATTTTCTCCCCCGGCAAAGGATCTGTTTTCTGATCCTTCACTCGTGTGCGTTTCATAGAAAGGCGATGTTTGTGAGCGGACCCCCTTTACTTATCCCTACCAGTTTGAAGGCCCGGACCTGTCTGCCTGATAAAGGGAGCTATCTGGTGTATATGGAGACCTTCGGGTGTCAGATGAATGAATATGATTCGGAAATCGTTCGTTCTCTGTTAAAAACACGCGGATTTCAATTTACTCCGTATGATGATGAAGCCGATGTTATCCTGTTTAACACCTGTGCCATTCGAGAGAATGCCCATAATCGCGTGTATGGCCATTTAGCCCGCTATACCAATAGAAAACAGGAACGAGGCTTAATCATCGGGGTATTAGGCTGTATGGCTCAGAATCTGAAACAAGAGCTGATGGAAACGCGATCGTTCATTGATGTGCTGGTCGGGCCAGATGGATACCGACGACTGCCCGATCTTCTGATGGATGCGCTGGAGCATCGCAAACGAGGGTTGGCCGTTGATCTGTCTGAATACGAAACCTATGCCCACATCGTTCCGGACCGGCCGGTTGGAATTAATGGATGGATTGCGGTGATGCGGGGTTGTGATAATTTTTGCTCTTTTTGCGTGGTGCCGTATACGCGAGGACGAGAACGTTCCCGAGACCCGGAGGGGATTATTCAGGAAGTCCATCAATTGGTAGGTCAGGGGGTACGACAAATCACCTTATTGGGACAAAATGTCAATTCCTACCGTTCAGGTGAATGGGATTTTGCACGGTTGTTAATAGCGGTTGGGGATGTTCCCGGAATCCAGCGTGTGCGGTTTATGTCTCCCCATCCCAAAGATTTTCCTCCAGCCCTGCTTGAAGCCGTTGCGGAGCATCCCGCCATCTGTAAAACAATCCATTTGCCCCTGCAATCGGCCAATGATCGAATTCTGGAACGCATGGGGCGGGGTTACACTCAAAGAGAGTACCGTAAGCTGGTTGAGGTTATTCGGAAGAAAGGCCCTCTTGTCTTGACCACCGATCTCATTTGTGGATTTTGTGGAGAAACCGATGAGGAGTTTCGGGAAACCTATCGTCTTATGCAAGAAGTGGGATATCAGGCGGCGTTCGTATTTAAATATTCTGAACGAAAGCACACTATTGCGGCCAGAAAGTTTGTGGACGATGTTCCTGAACCGGTGAAGGGGTATCGGACGAACCAGATCGTCGAATTGCAAAAGGAAATTTCCCTTTCAAAAAACAAAGAACTCATCAGCACTACTGTGGAGGTCATGTTGGAAGGGCATTCCAAAAAATCCGACCTTCAATGGATGGGACATAGCGACCACAATGTGACGGTTGTTTGGCCCAAGGATAACGAAGTTCGTCAACCAGGAGATTTGGTACCCGTTCTTATCCAGGATGCCTCGGCTTCAACGCTTTATGGGCATGTCCGATCCTGATGTATTTTCTGTGTTTTTGGTAGTCCAAGATTTTTCATCCTATGCTCATTCCCTAAATCGCTGATTTTCCTGCGATTCCTTTTGTTTAAATCCTTCCAAGCCGATTTTTTCTTGGGTTGCCGTCTTGTGTAAGAGGGAGCAACCGGTCCCATCGTAAGCTGGTTTCTACCTCAAGTCAGGTGCTCATTGTCCGATAAAACCTTTGAATACTTGTAGATTTCCGGTCGCATGGCGGAACGGATTGTCTTTCAACTTCCTGGTGTTCATTCGGAAAAGAACTCCCGATACAATCGATCTATGGAGGCCAGCCTACACGGTGATAAGTCTGGATAATTGGTTTTCGAAGGAATGCTGTTGTGGTGGATGGTGATAAAAGGCCTGAGGTTTAACGAATAATGGATGCCCAGATTCTGCAGCGTATAAAAAATTGCAAGACCCTTCCGGCGATTCCCGCGTTGCCTCTGCAAGTCCTCCAACTGTGTCGGGATGAGAGAACTACCGCCCAACGTATTGGTGACGTCATTAGCAAAGATCCATCCTTTGTCGCCAAACTGTTGAATGTGGCCAATTCCAGTTTTTACGGGGGCAGTCGCCATAAAGTGACGACGGTCACCCATGCTGTGACGTTATTGGGCATGAATTCTATTGCCACGTTAGCGTTTTGTTTTTCGTTATATCGGGACTTACGAAAAAAAGGTGGCGGAGCGTTTGATCATACCCATTTTTGGCATCGATGTATTTTGGCGAGTTTGGCCGCAAAAATATTGGCCAAACGCGTTCGGGTGACGAACGAAGAAGAGATTTTTCTTGCGGGATTATTGCAGGACTTGGGCGTGTTGGTGATGAGCGAGGCGTTAGGGATGGAATATGGGTTGATTTATAAAAAAGCTGCGCAGGATCATCAGGCACTTGAGGCGTTAGAACAGGATCGATGGAAAACGGACCATTGCGAGATCGGGGCATGGTTGGCCGAGACATGGGAATTGCCGGAATTATTGCGAGAATCCGTCAAAGGAAGTCATGACCCCTCCTTGGCGTCCAGTAGCGATGAAGTTTCCCGATTAACTATTCAATGCGTGTCCTTGTCGGGGCGTTTGGCTGATATGTGGTGCCACCAGCAGCCGGAGATGGCTATTCAATCGGCCATCCAATCATCAAAGGAGCTTTTGGACATTGAACCTGACGGACTGGTGGAGGTCGCCAAGCAAATTGCTGATGGAATTCCTGATATGTCCAGCTTTTTCCAGATCAGCTTGGGTAAACCCGAAGACATTCAAAAAGTGTTGGATAATCTTATCCAAATCGTAACGGGCCTCTCTCAACCCGAAATAGCAGAACCCATCCCTGCCATATAAGTCCGTGGGTCCTCCCAGGTTTTCCCTTCGTGTCTTTCAGCATTCAATCAGTTTAGCTCCAGTTTTAGGCGAATGTATTTGCATGTGACTTCCAATGCCAGGTGGATGGCGGGACAAATCCGTAGATTTGCGAGAAAATGACGAAGATCTGCCATGGGAGGTTTTGAGGCGCAAGGCGGTATCCACTCGCGACCGTTAAGAGGGAAAGCGAATTTATCCGCTCAAGGGGACTGTCAGAATTGAGGTCCAGTCAACGGGATGTTCGCTTTTGGAGCGGATAAGATGGATCATATCGACTGTGAAGTTGAGGCGCAAAGTTTGAGATAAAGTTGACGTGATGTTGTTTTTCAATTCAAGGGAGTAATGACCATACAATAGGCTGAGATGGGGTATATAGGGGCTGAGATCCTTGACGAACAGTCTTCTTGCCAGTTCATGCGCATTCAGTAGTGCTGGAGTTTCCTGAGTCTTCAAGAACACACATTGAAAGTACTGATCACCATAGGCAGGTTCGGTTAGAAGAATATCAAAAGGTGCAAGTGATCCTCCGAGTTCTAAGCATCGAACGGATATATCCTCTTCTGTGCTTGGAAGATAACCCAAGAGTGTCACATGCGGCTCGAAGACTGGAGCGTGATACGCTCTGCTCAAAATTGTAATGGCCTCCATGAGAATATCATAGGCCTTACCAGTCGGTGCCAGCCAGAGATGATAGGTGTTTGCCACGGTACCTTTTAGATTTGTCGAGAAGCGCCTCAATGCCACCCCAGGGTTCTGGAGTATCGCGTCTATGGCTTTCACTTTTCGAGGCGACTTTTTTGGAGGCCTGGCTTTCCGGTGAGGCTTCTGGGCGAGACGTTTTCGTTTGGCCCAAAGGCGTATTCTAGGTAGGGATTTTTCCCTTTGGTTTTGACGGTTTGATTCCGGTCCAGATGAGCATTCCTCCACTGATAATCAATGC
>JACDDF010000209.1 GCA_013817135.1 Nitrospirales bacterium | reverse complement strand
GCATTATAGACGTTAATCCAAAAGGCTAGACGATGGTTGGGAGTCGGAAGTTGCTGGGGTGCGATGTGTTCTAGGAGGTTGATGTATCGTTTGAAGTGTGAATCGTGAGCTAGTTGAGGATAGTCCACAACGCCGTTCTTGACATGGGCAATGAGTGCTTGATGAAAAGTTTCATGGGTAAAAGTCTCGGGAGGAATAGGGTTATAAGGAGTAAACGAATTGGGAATAGTCGAGCAGCCCATGGAAAAGACAAAGGAAATGTTAAGAATGATGCCCCACCTCATCGGGATAGAGAGTCGTGTTATCGATTCCATGATGGTGGTAGGGCTCAATTTTGAGATAACTGAAACGATCACTTCTTGTATGCCGGATGTCCCATCTGGAAATAAGTAATGCTGGAATTGGAATGGCGGTGGGGGTATCCGCTCGTGATGGGCCTGATGCTCATGCTTGCGATCGGCATGTTGTGTTTTTTTCGAAAGAAGCACTGGATTTAAGATAGAGCTATCCCGCATTACAACCTGACTGTTTGCGAAAACACATGAATCACGATCACGCCGGCGATAATCAGTCCCATCCCAATAATTGCTGGCGTATCAGGAATTTCTCGAAAGGCGACTGCACCCACGATCGCTAGAAGAATGATGCCGACCCCTGACCAGATGGCATAGGCGATGCCGACCGTCATGGTTCGCAACACGAGGCTTAAGAGAAAAAATGCCGCGATATAGCCAATGACCACGATCAGGCTCGGGCCTAATTTGGTGAAACCCTCGGCCGTCTTCAGCGAACTGGTCGCAATCACTTCCGCCACAATAGCCATAAACAAATAGAGATAGGTCATACTCACCCTTTCCATAAGTACAAAGCGTTTCTTTTCGTCAACCAACGTATTCTGCGAAAAACTGATCGGCTGGATAGCCTAACGAAAATGCTGCTGAATAACTATATGGGTCGGCGGTAAAAATGTCCTGAATCTGATATATGAACAATGAGGTCAAGTTATCAGAAAAATCAGTTGCGCAAAAAAATCGTTTGCGTAAAAATGCCTATAACAGGCTGCGTTGTGCGCTGTCTGTCGAAGAGGAGGAATACTATGAAACGCCCTATTTGTGTAAGCTTGTCAATTGTCCTGGGTATTTTTGCTCTGGCTGGAATTGGTATGCCCTCCCAGAATCAAGCCATGGCAGAGCCTATTCTGCTTCAAGAGGGCTTAGGGAGACATCATTTTCCGATCTCCTCCAATGGAGCGATGGCGCAGCGATATTTCGATCAAGGTCTCATCCTGTCATTTGGCTTTAATCATGCCGAAGCAGCCAGGTCCTTCAGGGAATCACAAAGGCGTGATTCAAGCTGCGCCATGTGCTATTGGGGTGAGGCATTGGTGCTCGGTCCGAATATCAATGCGCCGATGGATCCTTCGGTTGTACCTCAGGCCTTTGCGGCCCTGGAGAAGGCGTTAGCATTGAATGACCAGGCCACCCAAAAAGAAGGCGCGCTCATTCAGGCGCTGGCGATGCGCTACTCCAATGAGGTGATGACCGATCGCTCCCCCCTCGACATGGCCTATGCCGAGGCGATGCGGGCTGTCACCCAGCAGTTTCCGGATGACCCGGCCATTGGTGCTTTATTCGCTGAAGCGCTGATGGATCTGCATCCCTGGGATTTTTGGAGCAGGGGAGGTGAGCCTAAACCCTGGACACCGGAAATTGTGTCGAGGTTGGAGACCGTGTTAGACCAATCTGCGAGTCATCCGTTGGCCAATCATCTCTACATTCATATCATGGAAGCCTCGCCGCATCCCGAGAAGGCCCTTCCCAGTGCCGAACGATTACCCGCCCTTGTCCCTGGCTCAGGACATCTCGTGCATATGCCGGCACATATCTATATTCGTGTCGGGCGGTATCGGGATGCCGTGTTGGCCAATCAACATGCGGTCAAAGTCGATGAGTACTATTTGAACCATGCGCACGAGGAAAGTCTGTATACGGCGGCCTATGTTCCGCACAATTCACATTTCCTATGGGCGGCGGCGATTAAACTCGGGCGACAGCAATTGGCGATGCAGGCGGCTCTCGATACGGCGGCGGCTGTTAAGCCTGAGATGATGCGCGCTCCCGGCATCGGGGGCACCATGCAACATTTTTGGACGATTCCTTTCTATACCCAAATCGCATTCGGGCAATGGACGAACATTCTTGCGGAGCCCAAGCCTCCGGTGGATTTACGGTATCCCACGGCTATCTGGCATTACGCCCGTGGGTTGGCATTGGTGCGTCAAGGGAAATTGGAGGATGCTCAACAGGAATCCATGAAACTTAGGGAGATTGCCCGGGACCCTGCGGTGGCCAAGCTGACTGTTTTTGATCTGAATAATATCGTCGATATCCTGGCCATTGCGGAAGCTGTTCTGGCAGGAGAAATAGCGGCCGGTCATGGAGAGTACGAGACCGCTGTGCGTCAGTTGGAGCGTGCGGTCGAACTTGAAGATGGATTGAATTATACGGAACCGAAGGATTGGTATCTTCCGTCCCGCCAGGTGTTGGGTGCGGTGCTCCTGGAGGCTGGAAAAGCTGTCGAAGCAGAGCGCGTATTTCGAGAAGATCTCCAGGATCATACCCAAAACGGGTGGGCACTTTTCGGATTGGAACAGAGTTTACGCGCTCAGGGGAAAACCGATGAGGCTGAAAACGCCCTTCAGTCATTTCGGCAGGTATGGAGCGATGCGGATGTAACCTTGGCGGCTGCCAGGTTTTAAGGCCTTCAGTTTGGGAGCAATGCTGGAATTGATTGGATTGTGTGTCATTTTCCGGGCATCAATCATTTAATTTTTCAGTTTTTGTCACCTCTTCTGATTTTGGTTCTGTGCAATTGGGTGGGTACAGTGCACTTAACGTGTTAGCCTGTGCTGTGTTTTTCTGAACCATATCCCCGCTTGAAAAAAACTATTTACTGGGTGACTCGTTTTTCCCTTCTTGCAGCAAGATGCATAGAATGGCTTCAGTTTCCCATGGCCACAATCCTTCCGCAGCATCCTGGGGATTTCCTTCATCGTCCCCCTCTGTTTATTTAAGTTTCTCTTGCCACAATCCGACAACAGTTCAATAACATCATAGGTAGCGATATCGGTGCATTCAAGCATCGTGAGTTGTTGCCCCCTTGCAGGCTGTTGTGAGGGGATTTTACATCGCTCCATAACCTGATCCACGGAGTACACCTTGAGTCGACGATCTATCGGAATTCCTTGTACGACTGTTCCAAAGTCAACTCAGGGAGATGGTTTGTCCCGGCTCCAAGAAATTGCCGACCGACGATCGATTCCCGGGGTATTGCTCTTCTCGGGATCAGGAGACGTGCTGTTTATGAACGCCGAAGCAGAGTCATTAAGCCGCCAAATCATGGGAGACGCATATGATGCCGAGGCGCGAGGTGTGTGGCCCGCCGAGGTCCTGGAGTTATGTGGGTCCCTTCGGACACTATTAGACAGTGCCGAGAGCCAATTGGTCGAGGGCCAGCACGAGTTACGACGAGTGACGGGTGATGGGAAATCGCCGGTATTACTGCGTGGGTTTCCATTAGCGGCCCATACAGAAAAAGATGAAGCCTGTATGCTCATCATCATGGAGAAAATCGGACGTGAACGGCGGGTGGTGCCTAATCAGGCCAAGGAGCAGTATCGTTTGACGAGCCGGGAAGTAGAAATTGTGAAATATATCAGTGAGGGCTGGACCAACAAAGAGATTGCTCGACATCTGGAGATAAGCGAACATACGGTGAAAGAACACGTTCGCCATCTTCTGAAAAAAACGAAAACAACCACTCGAACCGGCATTCTTGCCCAAATCTTCCAGGATACCTAACGCAACCGGGCGTGCACCGGTTGTCTCCTCATTCTTTTTCCCTTCGATCCTACATTCTTCCACCGACCCGTTTGACTGTCAATCTGCAGTGCCTGCTTAATTTTACGACTGGCTTCTTGTGCCTGTTTAGAATGACCGTTTTTCCTATCCGAGGTTTCTTTTCAGGAAACTCTTGATTGTCACTGTCATGCTGAGGATAATCTCATGGTTCATGTTTGGTGTCCCCTTATCTTCTCAGAGGTTGCCCATTTTTCCCTCTTCCCACACTGTGCACGATACACTTAAGCTTGATGAGCCAGGGCTCGTTCGGGCACTTCAAGCTGGTGATGAACAGGTGTTCGCAGCCGTGATGGATTGGTATTCCGGTTCGTTGTTGCGGTTAGCCATGTCCTTTGTGCCGAGTCGGGCCGTGGCCGAAGAAGTCGTTCAGGAAACCTGGATGGGGGTGTTTGAAGGCATCCATCGGTTTGAAAGTCGATCGTCTTTTAAGACCTGGCTCTTTCGGATTTTGACGAACCGGGCGAAAACACGAGGGATACGGGAAAGTCGCTATGAGCCGTTTGGATTGAGTGCGTCTTCGGGGGAGACAGATGAAGGCCCTTCCTTAGAGGATTCCTTTTTTGTCACGGAAGGCTCTGGAATGGGTCATTGGAAAGATCCACCTGATGCTTGGGAGCCGGATACGCCGGAACGGGTGTTACTCTCGAAGGAATGTCGAGCGGCTATTGAACAGGCTATTGAACGGTTGCCCCCTACTCAGCGGCAGGTCATGACCTTGCGCGATATGGAAGGTGTGGGCTCAGAAGAAATCTGTAACATCCTTGAGATTAGCGAGACCAATCAGCGGGTGCTTTTACACCGGGCGCGTACCAGTGTGCGCCGAGAGCTCAATCCCTATATTCAGGGGGATAACACATAACGACAATGGATACGAATTCGAAAAACAAACTTATGCGATATATGGCGGGAAACTTTTCCTGCCAAGACATCGCCCAACTCATCACGGATTACCTGGATGGGTCGCTGACTCTTGGCGAGCAAGTGCGATTTCAAATACATTTGGGCTTGTGTTTTGCCTGCCGTAATTATTTACGTCAGATGAAATACACCATTGGGACCCTCCGTCAATTGCCTCCTGAGCCGGTCCCCCAACATATGAAGGAGGAGCTTCTCGAACGGTTTCGGACCTGGAAACAACGCCACCCTCAATCCCCGGTAAAATCCGAAATCGAGTAATCGACGCGTAGGACGGTTGGTGCGGGTCCTCTTCTCACTGTTCACCCAATGCGGTGGACAAGCCTTATGGAGTGTCACAACCCTTCTTGTTTTAATTGTCCTGTTTTAATTAAAGG
>JACDDF010000208.1:4378-5212 GCA_013817135.1 Nitrospirales bacterium | reverse complement strand
GATACATTAACGGTCATGTGGCTCAGGCTCATGCCTGAGCCACCTGATTTGAGTTATTTCTGACTTGGTAACAAGAGCCTATTTTTTGGGAAAAACCTTACCAGGCAGTTCGGACGGCATATTGGGTAATGAGTGGATCAGGAGTTAGGATGGTCAGTTCATGTTGAATGGCTTGTCAAATGAGCATGAGGTCAAATGGGTCTTTATGAAGAGCGGGAAGTTTTGGCAGGTGTCCGGTTGCGGCTTCTTCGAGGGCGAGTGTACTGATACTATGGCGCTCCCGCTGTTGAGGGATAAATTGATCTACCGGTGTGGGGAGGAGAATCTTGCCCAGAGAGTATTTCACGAGAATTTCCCAGAACGAAATCGCACTCAATACTATTTCATGGGAGGGTCGGAAAATATCTCCGACTCACCGGCTAAAGCGCTTTGTCGTCAGAAATGATCCACAGAAATGGGCAGGTATCCAGTAAAACCATCAATCGGGTTGTCCGGAAAAGGCCTTGAGTAGGTCATCGCGGAGAGGCTAAAAAAAGCTGTCAGGAATGGTGAACTGGCCTTTGGCTAAGCCAATTGGCCTTTTGCTTGAAAGGGGAGCGGGCAACCCTCTGATTTCGGCCACTGGTTCATTGTGTTTGCACAGAAGAATCGTTTCTCCCTTTTTGAGGTTGTCCAAATAGCGGGAGAGATGGGTTTTGGCTTTATGAATATTTAGCTTAATCATACGTCAAATATAGACTAATATTTGAACTAAAGAAATGTAAAGTAATTTAGGGTAGTGGTGCAGTATGACGAAAGGAAAAATTAAAAGTCTTGAAGGTCTGTGATACTAAG
>JACDDF010000208.1:0-4368 GCA_013817135.1 Nitrospirales bacterium | reverse complement strand
GAATAGCCTTGGTGGGAATTGTCATGTCGCCACACCCCTGTTGCGGGAGTTCAGGATGTGTACTATCAGAAATATGAGGCACCATCAATTTGCAGTCTTCGTCATCTTGAAGGAGCCATCCAACAGACCGAGACTTCATGCGGTTTGCGGTGGCTCCCTCTAAATGCTGCCAAACAGCAGAACAACCATACGAATCAACCCAATCAATCAGGACTAATCGCATAGTTATTTTTTATTGCGATCTGGCCGTTGCGTCAGTGCAGAAGCGGCTACGCTTTTGACCTTTTTAGGCGACTTAGGATTGCTGAGAAGCTTGCTTGCCTTACTTGCTACACTTTTGGATGTCTTTTCATTCCTACCCATTCCAACCACCTCCTTCCATTAAAACAATATATAGCGCATTCTTATATTCGGTCAACACTATAGGTTGTGCAATCAATCTAATAGCCTGATAATTTCTTCCAACTCCCAAACATGATTGGCCACACCCGCATTCATAGCTGGAGTGACCCGCAGGGTTTTATGAATCCTGGCAAAGTTATAATTCATGAAGTGAATGGCTACGGCATGTTCAAGGTTTTCCACTTTCTTGGAGAAGGCATTATAGTCAACCTAGTAAACCGTCTCATGCTCATTCTCATGGTCAGGTTTTGACGCTTCACAAAGCTAGGCGAGACCTTATTCCGTTCAGGCCCTCCTGTAATCTTCTTTTTCTTGGCTCCACAACAGACACCAGGGCTAAACCGTGTTTGGGCTCCAGTTGGAGGATTGTTGTAGATCTTCTCCAGCATGGCGTAATCAATATCATTCCCAAAGGCATTCCAGACCGCCTCTAAATAGGCTTTATGGCCGTCTGTAGTGAGTTGAACCCGATTGGCCAACCGACTTAGCCAAGTCACTAATGAACTTTGAGGCATACGAGGCATTGCGTCCACGGACCAACCAGCACGGGACCAATTTCGAATCAGCACAAAGAGCCGTCCGTGTCCACACATCACCAAACCTAAATTGACCTTTCAGCTCATCGGGAACATTCTTTTCTTTGGAGTACCAGAATGACCATATTTCAGCACATTGAATGCGCTTGCAGGGCAGGTTCCTGAACAACCTGATCCTGATAGGCTGCACAGCTTTTTCTAAATCCGCTAATAGCTTGAGAACTGTATGTTTGGCAGCGCCCGTCATGCGAACCGTCGCATTGATGCTATTGCCTTCCACTAAGGAAGCAACAATCTGGGCTCGTTTCGCTGCATTAAGTTTGTTCATGTCCATATTATGCTTGATCTGTCCAGGAAATAAAATATATAAATATGCGGATAGCGCCAATTAGTATATTGACAATTATTATAGGTGGTTGTACAATTAAATCCTAAGTATGGGGGAAACTGACAGGGTGGAGGTTATCTTTGGTGACAAAAATCTTGAACGGCTAGAGTCCGGTGAGGGCGGAGATTGCGGATACACACAGGGGGTGGTTAAGGCTTTCCGTAAACGCATGCAGGCAATTAGGACTGCGCCGGATGAACGTGATTTTTATACCGCCAAGATTCTTCATTATGAAAAATTGAAGGGTGATAGGGAGCACCAACATTCAATGCGAATAAATTTGAAAGAGAGATTGATATTGGAATATCAAGGAGAGGGATCTGGGAAGATCGCCATTGTTGTAGCGATTGGGGACTATCACTGACAGGAGGCCAAAGGCATGACGCAAAGAAAAATTGCCGAGGCATTTCCTCCTGGTGAATTTATCCAGGAGGAGTTAGATGCACGAGGATGGAGTCAAATAGAGTTAGCTGAGATTATCGGCTGTCACCCTACAGTTGTAAATGCATGGGTCAGGGGGAAGCGTGCGATTACCGCACAAACGGCAAAGCAGCTTGGAGATGCATTCGGCATGAGCGCACATTGGTGGATAAACCAGCAAACCTACTATGACCTTTGGAAGGAAGAAGAGGTTGATACTGGTATAGCCAGACGAGCAAAAGTCTATGGATATGGCCCCATTAAAGATCTAATGAAACGGCAATGGGTCGAGCACTCAGAAAGCATAGACGTTCTTGAGAGCCGGATCATGGACTTTTACTGTGTTCCCAACCTTGAAGAAAAGCCGCAATTGCCCCATGCAGCTAGAAAAAATACTCCAGACGAGCCCAATGTATTACAACTAGCTTGGTTGTTTCGCGCAAGGCGCTTGGCTAAATGCCTCACGGCCAACCCCTTCACTGAGCAATCGTTTGAGGAAGCGTTGCTTTCGCTGAAAGTCCTAAAGGCAAACACTGAAGACACTCGGCTTATTCCCAAAGTCTTGGCTCAATTTGGAATTAAATTTCTAATTATTGAACAGTTATCTAGTGGGGCTGGGATAGATGGCGTTACCTTTTGGGACCAAGATTGGCCCGTGATCGCGCTGTCACTCCGTTATGACCGGATAGATTCATTTTGGTTCACCCTTGCGCATGAATTAGGGCATATAAAAAACCGTGATGCTCAAAAGGGGTCTATGGTTCTCGATATTGACCTTGTTGGAGAGAAGGCGCAGCGTTTTGAGGAAAAGTCCGACACGGAGAAACGTGCTGATTTATTTTCATCGGAATTTCTTGTGCCAGAAGCCAAGTTAGAAAGTTTTATTTCCCGCAAGGGGCCACTCTTTTCAAAAATAAAAATAAATGACTTTGCTCGAGTTCAAGCGGTTCACCCTGGAATAGTTGTTGGTCAGTTGCAACATCGCGGGTGCATTCACTGGCGCAATCATCGGCCAATGCTAGAAAAAGTCAGGACTATCGTGACAGCCTCGGCCTTAACTGATGGCTGGGGGCAAGCCCCAGTTGGCGTATGAAAGGAGTGGGAATATGAGTCTGACCGAACAATTCCAAAAATTGGCAAGTACCTATATTGAGGAGCATGGACGTTCAACTCCATCAGAAATAGCAGCATGGCTTGTGCAGAATGGACTATGGGAACCTGAGCCATCAGACATGATAGGCCAATGCGCAAGGTTGGTAGCCCGCGCAATGCGTCAGGAGTACATTAGAGATCCACAAGGTCGTAAGGTGCGGGCCAAGCATGCCGTGACTACACACGACGCTGGAACACAGCCTGCTTTCTGGGATGATATGCGAACGGCAACCCGCGAGCATATGGCTATAGCCTTTCAGCAGCGCCGAGAACAGGTTGTAGGAGACTGCCGACACCTTAAGGCGGACGTTGACAGCTATAATGACAATCAGAATAGTGGAGAAAACATCAAGATGGTATTTGATTTCACCGAAGATCTCATAGAATTAGAGGCGGCGGTCACTCTTTAGCCCACCTCGTTGCGGCCGCTTTCTTCGCAATTTCCGACCGCTTCTTTGGTGTGAGCTTTTCGGCCCTGGCCTTTCCGCCTTTCAATCCTCCCAGGCGACCGAGGGCTACAGCGCCAGGATTCTTTTTAGGCTGGATTTTGTCTGGCTGGTCTTCTTCTGTTGGACCTGTCGCCGCCTCTACGATACAGGTTAATATCGGAGGGTTGTTTCTTCTTTGTGGTCTTACTTGAGCGCTTACGCATTGCTCAATATGCCAGACCGCGCTAAATTTTCCCACTCTACAAAAATTAAACTGCACCACTACCAAATTTAGACATCCGTTGATTTGTAAAAGCCATGACCGTCCCTAAAGAAATTTCATGAAAAATTTGCGAAAAATTACCAAAAATTGGTGAATATCCAGGCAAACAACCAAGTCGTTTGAAGGCTTGTGTTAATCGTAGGACATTGAACGCATGAATTACAAATGACTTATGGAGTTATGAAATGGCCACCATGAGGTTAAGCAAAGAGCTCGAAAAAAGACGGACCCAACTTGCTGAGATTTCGGGCCGGACCAAGACCTTTTATATCCGTATGTTGGTGGAAGAACATATCGATGAGCTGGAGAATCGGTATATTGCAGAACAGCGGCTGGAAAATCCTACCAAGCGCTTAAGCAGCCAGGAAATGAGGCAGGAGCTTGGCCTAAAAAATTGAATATGACAGCCGTGTTATAAAGGATATGGAAAAGCTGGACCTCCAAGCCCAGCAACAAATCCTTGGATATTTTGATGAACGGATAGCATTGTCCCCTGATCCCCGCGCATTTGGCAAAATCCCTTACTTCATCTTTTTCTGGCTTGTGGCGTTACGGTATTGGGGATTACTGTGCCATCTGCCGGATCGAAGATGACCAATTAGTGGTGCTCGTGTTGCGGGTGGCGCATCGGAGCACCGACTACAACAATCCGCTCAAGTCTTAAGAGATCTAAAGCCACATCTCGCCTACCTGTCCAATAGAAAGCCCTTCACCTTGATCATTTAATTAACTGGTAGAGGTTCCCTCGGGGGTTAATGG
>JACDDF010000207.1 GCA_013817135.1 Nitrospirales bacterium | reverse complement strand
GGGTTAGACCAACTGCTTGACATGTTGTTACTTCAGGCAGAAATTATGGAATTGAAAAGCGATTCCACCTGTTCCGCTCGAGGGGTTGTGTTGGAAGCGAAACTGGATAAGGGGCGTGGACCTGTTGCCACGGTGTTGATTCAAGCCGGAACCTTACGAATCGGTGATTCGTTTGTCGTGGGGTCAGTGAGCGGCCGGGTGCGAGGATTAACATCGGATAAAGGTGAACGCCTGAAGGAAGCCGGGCCATCGATACCGATAGAAGTCATTGGCTTATTGGGGGTTCCTGAGGCCGGTGATCAACTGGTCGTGGTGAAGGATGAGCGGGCTGCGAGGGAAATTGCCCAGGCCAGGCACCAAAAGCAAAAAGAGGTAGGTCTCTCATCTACGTCCAGAAGAACTCTTGAGGAGCTTTATGCAGAATCTAAAGATGGCGAAATCAAGGAATTGCCGCTACTTATCAAGGCGGATGTGCAAGGATCGGTGGGGGCGTTAGGCGATGCACTTCTGAAGATTTCTACCGACGCGGTCAAGCTGAAGCTCATTCATAGTGGAGTGGGGGGCATCAACGAAACTGATGTGTTGTTAGCGGCAGCTTCAAAAGCGATTATCATTGGATTTCATGTTCGTCCGGATTCAAAGGCGGCTGCTATTGCTGAACGTGAGGGTGTGGAAATTCGGTTGTACACCATCATCTATAATATTCTTGATGATATTCGTTCGGCTGCAGAAGGGCTTCTGGCTCCAACGATCAGGGAACGAGTAATGGGGCATGCGGAAGTTCGGCAACTATTCTCTGTTCCGAAAATGGGTACCATTGCCGGCTGTTACGTGAATGATGGGTCGATATCCCGTTCCAACACCAAGGTGAGAGTTGTTCGTGATCAAGTGATGGTCTATGAAGGAAAAATCGGATCATTAAGGCGGTTCAAGGACGATGCACGGGAAGTTCAGCAAGGCTATGAATGTGGAATTGGAGTTGAGAATTTCAATGATTTAAAAATCGGCGATGTGTTAGAGGCCTACGTATTGGAAGAGGAGGCCACAAAATTATAATGCTGAATGGATAAGGGGCTCCTGAATGGGGATGATCGTGGGGTTGTGCACGCTCGAACTCCATATCCCTGATGTCCAATCCCTGAAAGGTAAGCGTCAGGTACTCTCAAGCTTGATATCCCGATTGCGAAATCGGTTTAATATTTCCGTTGCTGAAATAGATGAACAAGACCTTTGGCAAAAAGCCATTTTGGGGGTGGTGTGTGTGGCGAATGACACGGGAAGGGTCAATCAAGTCTTAGACCAGGTCCTCAACTTTATACGATCTAATCCCTCCCTCGAGCTTTTACGATCTCAAATTGAAGTTTTGTAAGCTCTCATATAAATTTTTTTCACGTCATGGCAAAAACAAATAGCAGTCGGGCGACGAGGGTTGCCGATCAGATCCGGATGGAAGTGGCAGAGATTCTTTCCAGAAAAACTAAAGATCCACGTATCCAATTCGTGACCGTGACAGGTGTGAAGATGACGGCGGATCTCAAAATCGCACGGATATATGTGACCGCTTTGGATCAAGCCCATTTTGACCAGGTTACAGGGCCGGGCCTTAAGAGCGCTGTGGGGTTTGTTCGAACGGAATTGGGCCGACGGTTAAATCTGCGTTATACACCGGAATTGGTTTTTTATCGTGATACGAGTGCTGAGTATGGGAATCGAATTGAGAAGTTGTTGGATTCTCTTCATGAGGAATCTGAGGAAGCCGGTGAAACAGAGTCATCCTCCTCTCTCCTCAATAAGAGCGAAAGTGTAGACGGGTAATGGCACCAATGGCGTCTTGCATCGACCAGTCTAAAGCCTCGAAGGCACCGCAGGGGATGGGCTTACATGGAGTCCTGAATGTGAATAAGCCTGATGGATGGACATCGCATGATGTAGTGCAACGCCTCAGGTCGGGTTTGGGTATTCCAAAAGTTGGGCATGCGGGGACCCTGGATCCCCATGCGACAGGTGTGTTGCCGGTCTTAATTGGAAAGGGAACCAAAATTGCCCAGTATCTGTTGGGATGGGAAAAAGAGTATGGCGCCGTGCTTCAATTGGGCCAGAGGACTGACACGCAAGATGCTTGGGGTACGGTATTAGAGGAATTCCCATTGGAATCTTTGACAGAGGATCGTATCCGGTCAGTGTTTGCGACGTTCCAAGGGTCTATCCAGCAAGTGCCGCCAATGTACTCGGCTGTGAAAATCGGGGGGCAACCCTTGTATAAAAAAGCCAGGAGAGGTGAGACGGTTGACCGACCGGCTAAAACCGTGGTGATCCATGATTTAGAAATTCAAAGACTGAATATCCCTGAGGTGGCGTTTCGAGTTGTCTGTTCTAAGGGTACCTATGTTCGAACTCTCTGCGAAGATATTGGAAACGTATTGCAGGTGGGTGGACATTTGAAATGGCTACAGCGTCGACGGGTCGGGCCTATTCATGTTGATCAGGCCCTTGAGGTAGAATCCTTGCTTGGGGGACTTGAATTCTCTCATCTGGATGGGGCATTTTTGAGTTTAGATCAGGCTTTAGAAGGGTTTCACGCTGTTGAGGTCGATAGCGATGATGCTCGAAAGGTGCTGCATGGGAATGCGATCTCCTGGGATCGTGTGGTCAACACGTATGTGGAATCAAGAGTTTCTCCCAAGGGGGACAATATGGTGAGGGTGAAGCAGAAAGATGGGCAATTGCTTGCTTTAGGGAGAGGCCCGGTTTTTCAGACAGGCAAGGGAGGTCCCGTATTAGCGATTGAAACGGTGTTTTCCTAGTTTATGGAAATTTAGGTTCGATTAAGTGGGGATAAGACGACATTCGTAGAAGGATTTTCTTACTGAACTCATGTAACCCTGAGGAACTGGAGGAGGAGTTATGGGCTTAACGAAAGAAGCAAAAACGGCGGCAATAGAATCGCATCGGATTCACGACAAGGACACGGGTTCGTCTGAGGTGCAGATATCCTTGTTAACGAATAGAATTACGAGTCTGACCGATCATTTCAAGACACACAAAAAAGACCATCATTCCCGAAGGGGCCTTTTGCGAATGGTAAGCAAGCGAAGAAAGTTATTGGATTATTTGCGGCGTCGGGACGAGGGAAAATACCAAGCCGTGATCGCTGCATTGGGCATAAGGAAATAAGACAGATACAGGTTTTAGGGTGAGCAGAATCAATGAGATGGGTGATCGATGCCCGGTTCTCAATGCGAAGCGAAGCCTCATACTCCATATCAATATATCCACTCAAGGATCAGAAAGGTTGAAACATGATTCATGTCGTTGAAATGGAAGTTGGTGGTCGCCCGCTTCGTTTGGAAACTGGTCGAATGGCCAAGCAGGCGGATGGTGCCGTATTGGCAACCTATGCTGATACCGTGGTGTTAGCTACGGCGGTAGCCTCAAAGACCTTGAAGGCTGACGCCGATTTCTTGCCTCTGACTGTAAACTATCAAGAAAAAGCCTACTCAGCTGGGAAAATACCTGGCGGATTTTTCAAGCGGGAAGGGGCCCCCAGTGAAAAAGAGGTGTTAACCAGCCGACTCATTGACCGGCCGATTCGGCCATTGATGCCGGAAGGTTACTTTTATGAAACCCAGATCATTGTGTCAGTGCTTTCTATTGATCAGACGATGTCTTCGGACGTTATCGGCATTGTTGCCGCGTCGGCCGCCATGGCCATTTCAGACATTCCAGCCTCCGAACCTCTGGCAGCAGTGAGAATTGGAAGGGTGAACGGCCAATTCGTGGTTAATCCCGATAAGAAGGCACAGGAGGAAAGTGAGCTAAACCTCGTCGTGGCGGGAACCAAGGACGCCGTGATGATGGTCGAAGCAGGTGCAGATGGGCTTTCGGAAGACACGATGATTGACGCGATCGAACTGGCACATCGTGAAATCAAGAATATCGTCGCCAAAATTGAAGAATTACGAGCAAAGGCGGGGAAAGTCAAACGGGTGATGCAGGTGGAAGCCATTGACCCTGAAATTGAACAAGCCGTGCGCAAAATCGCAGCCGCTTCCATTGGTGAAGCGATGTATATTCCTGCTAAGGCGGAACGACAAGATCGTTTCGCTCAAATTCTTCAAGAAGCCATTGAGACAGTTGCCGGAGACGATGCTGATCGAAAAGCCAAGGTGAAAAAAGTATTTGCAAAATTGGAATATTCCGAAGTCCGGAGAATGATCCTGGAAAAAAAGAAAAGAGCCGATGGTCGGGGTCTATCCGACATTCGTCCGATATCCTCTGAGGTAGGCATTCTTCCTCGCACGCATGGTTCTGCGTTATTTACCAGGGGGGAAACGCAGGCCTTGGCTGTGGTGACCTTGGGCACTTCAGATGATGAGCAACGGATTGATGCGTTGGAAGGCGAGTATTTCCGCTCATTTATGTTGCATTATAATTTCCCGCCTTTTAGCGTGGGTGAGGCAAAAATGCTTCGTGGTCCGGGGCGGCGGGAAGTCGGGCATGGCAAATTGGCCCTACGAGCCTTAGAGGCCGTACTTCCTTCCAAAGAAGAGTTCCCCTATACCATTCGGCTTGTCTCGGATATTCTAGAATCAAACGGGTCCTCTTCAATGGCTACGATTTGTGGCGGGGCATTAGCCATGATGGATGCGGGAGTACCCATCAAAATGCCGGTGGCAGGAATTGCGATGGGGTTAATTTTGGAACAGGGTGGCGTAGCGATTCTTTCAGATATTTTGGGTATCGAGGACCATCTTGGCGATATGGATTTCAAAGTGGCAGGAACGCGAGATGGAGTCACGGCCCTGCAGATGGATATTAAGATTGCCGGAATTACCCCCGACCTGATGCGGAAGGCTTTGGCGCAGGCTCGGGAAGGGCGAATGCACATCCTTGGAAAAATGGATGAATGCCTGACGGTACCTCGTACCGAGCTGGCGGCCTATGCGCCCCGTATCACCACTATCCAGATCAAGCAAGATAAAATCAGGGATGTCATTGGGCCCGGGGGTAAAATGATTCGTAGTATCATTGCAGATTGTGGAGTGAAAGTGAATGTCGATGACTCAGGAGTCGTTACGATTGCGGCAGTAGATGGGGAGTCGGCGCAAAAGGCAATGGATATGGTTCTGAGAATTGTTGAAGAAGCGGAGATTGGGAAAATCTACCTCGGGACGGTGCGAAAGATTGTAGATTTTGGGGCCTTTGTGGAAATTCTCCCTGGTATGGATGGACTTGTGCAC
>JACDDF010000206.1 GCA_013817135.1 Nitrospirales bacterium | reverse complement strand
CCTTCGGCCCCTTCAGCCACCCCAGTCCCCGCGCCAACCCTGCGAACCTCAAATCTTCACAAACAATTGGTAACCCGTTTACCCCCGCCCCTTCAGTCCCTGCTCCAGACCATCGAGAAGCTCGCCGACACGCAGGAAGTTGCGGCTTTTCTGGTTGGCGGATTCGTCCGGGATTTTATCATGAACATTCACAATTTCGATCTGGACGTGGTCATCGAAGGCGACGGCATTCGTTTTGGCAAAGCCTTAGCGCAAGAGCTCAAAGCGGAATGGACCATTCATGAACGTTTTGGCACCGTCTCGATCGCGCTTCCCAAGACGCTCAACATTCCACAGATGCATCACCTGGACATTGCCACGGCCCGAACAGAATATTATGAATACCCCACCGCGCTGCCGACCGTGGAACGCAGTTCAATTAAAAAAGACCTCTACCGGCGGGATTTCGCCATCAATGCCCTGGCCATTCGCCTAAACAGAACACCCGGCGAACTCCTGGACTTTTTCGGAGGCCGGCGGGATATCAAGGATAGAATCGTTCGGGTCCTTCACAGCCTCAGCTTCGTGGAAGATCCCACGCGGGTCTTTCGAGCCATTCGCTTCGAACAGCGGTTTGGTTTCCAAATCAGTAAGGAAACTCAGCATTTCATTCAACAGGCCCAAACCATGGACCTGTTTCACCGGCTCTCCGGCATACGATTGGGGAATGAACTAATCCATATTCTGGAAGAACCCGAGCCGGCCAAAGGCATTCAGCGATTGAGTCAATTTAAACTCTTCCCCTTCATTCATCCCAAGCTGCATTGGAAAGAGCCGGCGCCTGCCCTATTTGCATCCGGGGAAAAAATCCTGGGCTGGAATGAGGTGGAAAACGCCAAAACAGGAACCGAGCGATGGTTGCTCTATGCCCTGGCCTGGTTCGAATCGTTAGGCAAAACCGAGGTAATCAAAACCTGGAAACGACTAGGATTCCCGCAACGAACCACCGCAACCGTCGGAGAGTTCTTACAGGCCCAGTCCCCTTTAATACGAACCCTCAATAAAAAGCACCTGGCTCCTTCAGAAATCTACGACCTCCTTAAGCCATGGCCGAAGGAACTCCTCCTGTTCCTCATGGCCAAGGCGCAAAGCAAGCCGACGATTCATGTGGCCATGGAACGGATTCGGGACTATCTCACTACGTTCCAACATGTCGCCATCACCTTAACGGGCCACGACCTGGAAGACATGGGCCTTCCCAAAGGTCCAGCCTATCGGCGGGTGCTCGATCGCATCTTCAAAGCAAAACTGGATAGCCTGGTGGTCACACAGGAGGATGAATATCGACTCGCCAAAACATTTATCCAACAAGAAACCGCATCAGGAAGCCATTCAAAATCCCCTTCCGTTGTTAGGAAAGGCGGCGGGAGGTAGCCTTTTCGTTGGCTCCCCGGCAAGCGTTCTCATCCCTCCCCATGCACCAGCTTTCAATGTCCACCCCACCGTCCCGAATCCGCTGGCGAATTCTTCTTCTGCTCCTCTTCATCAGCATCATCACCTACATCGACCGGGTGAATATTTCCGTCGCCGCCCGTCAAATGATGCCCGCACTCGGACTCACCGATCTGCAAATGGGCCAAATCTTTTCGGCCTTTGTCTTTGGCTACGCCCTCTTTCAAATTCCCGGCGGATGGCTGGGAGATCGATGGGGACCACGTCGCGTATTGACCTTCGCCGTCATCTGGTGGTCGATTTTTACAGCGCTTACGGCTGTCGCTCCTACGCTCCCACTGGCCAATTTGATCGGGATCATGGGTTCGCTCATGGTCGTGCGATTCCTCATCGGCATCGGCGAAGCCGCCGCGCTGCCCAATTTCAATCGAGCCGTCGCGAACTGGCATCCTCCGAATGAACGGGGCTTAGGCATTGGCATCACCATCGGAGGGATCGGCGTGGGCTCGGCCCTCACGCCACCGGTCACCGCCTGGATCATGGTCAATTATGGCTGGCAAACGGCCTTCTATGTCGCAGGCGGATTGGGTATAGGCATCGCGCTCTTGTGGTACTGGTACGCAACCGATCATCCCCGGCAACATGCACATGTCAACAACGCCGAGGCGGAACTGATCGAAGGATCGGAATCCCTACCCTCCTCTCCTGCTCCCTTGGAAGGACGATCCGGCAAAGCCTGGGGAATGGTCCATGATGGGTTCACCGAATTCGAAACACGTGAAGGACTGCCTCCAGCTTCACAGGCAAAAGGCAACGGGACTGGTGGAAAGAAAGACACCTTCTCCATCCCCACACGGAAAGGAAGGAAAAGCGAACCAGCATCCATTCCCAAATCAAAGACTCCCACCGTTCCCTGGAAAGCCATCCTCACTACCCCGACGGTCTGGTGGCTCACACTCAGTTACACCTGCCTCGGCTATGTGGCCTATGTCTATATGTCCTGGTTCTATCTTTACCTCGTCAACGTAAGAGGCTTTGCCATTCTTCAAGGCGCCTTCTTCGCTTCGGCGCCGTTCATCGCCATGGCCATCTTCTGCCCGTTAGGGGGATGGGTCACGGATCGTCTCACCGAAAAATACGGGGTCAACCGTGGGCGCGCGAGCGTGGGGGGAGCAGGGATGATCCTGGCGGCACTCTCCATCATCATCGGCGCCAATATCGAAGCGCCCTATGTCGCGATCGGCTTTCTCTCGCTCGGCGCGGGATGGCTCTATTTCACCGTCGGCCCGTTCTGGTCATCCACCACGGACTTATCCAAACCCTACGCAGGGACACTCTCAGGCCTCATGAACACCGGCGCCAACCTAGGCGGGACTCTCTCGCCAACATTGACGCCGTGGCTGGCTGATACCTTCGGCTGGTCGGTCTCTCTCGGCATCGCCGCCGGCATCGCCTTGCTCGGTGGCCTCTGTTGGCTTAAGATTAGGCCGGAGCTTGGGCTCAAAATTTGAAATTTCCTTTGACTTATCTCTTCTAATTAAAGAGGATTTCCCCAATCGTCATGTTAGACTCAAAACATGAGTCCCACCGTTCTGAAGATCCGAGGATATCGATTTTTCTTCTTTTCCCGTGAAGAAAATCGAATGCATATACATGTTCATTGTGGGGATGGAGAAGCCAAATTTTGGCTTGAACCGGAAATTGAGTTAGCCCACAATTATTCACTATCAGGTTCACATCTCCGAGAGATTGAACAGCTGATAAAGGATCACCATCATGAATTCACAAACGCCTGGAAAGACCATTTCAGCGCCTGAAGTCACAAATATTTCCTCACATGGAATCTGGCTCTTGACCAAAGAACAAGAGTATTTCCTTTCCTACAAAGATTTCCCATGGTTCATGGAAGCTTCAGTTGGAAAAATCCTTCATGTCGAAGAACCCTCACCAGGACATTACTACTGGCCGGATTTGGATATTGATTTGGGAATAGAGACCATTAAACATCCTGAACGTTTTCCACTCAAAGCAAAACCGACCCGTTAATGCGGTTTTTAATTGCTTGGATTTATCCCAAAACCCTCCAGATGAATTGATACAGAGGATTTCTTCCACGCTGATGCCATAATCGGGGGATAACTTTGGAGTGACTCCCTAATCTCTGCATCATGACAAGTTGAGTCGCTAACTGAAATTCAGCCAACAAGCAAAACAGTCATAGGGCAAGTAACCGAGGCATTCCCGATAACAGAGAACAATACGGTGAACCAAAAAGTTGTTCAAACGATTAGAACAGACGAGAACCACCGAACATTGACGTCCTTCAACGGGGTCCAGAGACATTCATGGATACCGGGACCTTTTATTGGCTGGATCATGTCCCTTGCACTCTGCCTATTTCTCCTCTTACCCACTCTTGTTTGTGCCACGGAGATTGAAGATTTCAAAAAGGGCGTCGTCAAAATTACTGCACAAGTCAATGGGCAACCCATGGTCGGGACTGGATTTATCGTGAGGCTCGACAAAGACGCCGCTTATATCGTGACCGCCGCACATGTGATTTCCGGAGATAGCAAACCACAGATATGGTTCTTCCCTCATCCTCATCAATCGTTTGCCTCACAGGTCTTAGGAATAGATGGCACGAATGAGAATGGGCTGGCGACCTTGCGAGTTTCAGAGAGCATTCCTGATGGACTTGTGGCGCTTCCGCTCGATCCGACCACCCAAACATCAGGGGGAGAGACCATTACCTTCATCGGATTTCCTCCTAATCTCGCCCCCTGGACAGTCTCAACCGGAAGTATCAGCGGTCGTAAAGGGCCACACCTGATTTTTCAGGCGTTAGTGGAGGAAGGCCATTCGGGTGGCCCCCTTCTGTTTGATGGGAAAGTGATAGGAGTCGTGACAGAAGCTGAGGGACGACTGGGGTATGCCGTACCCACAGCGGTTTTGGCCATCGCGTTAAAAGGATGGCATGTGGAGCCATCGGGGAGCGACTCGTTATCACTGGAGATTTCAGGCGCAGACGGTGCGCCGATGGTTCGGATCCCTGCAGGGCAGTTTGAAACAAATGCAGAAGAACGCTCAGGAACAGGAGAAATCACCGAAGGGATTCGGCATACGGTCTATGTCGAAGAGTTCTTCATCGATAAGTATGAAGTCACAATTGAACGGTATGGGAAGTTTCTACAAGTCACCGGTCGGACCGGGCCGGAATATTGGGGTCAAATCAAGATGCCCCAGGATGCCGATCGCTCCGTGGTCGGTGTGACATGGCACGATGCCAAAGCCTACTGTCATTGGGCCAGGAAGAGATTACCGACCGAAGATGAATGGGAGAAAAGCGCGCGAGGAACAGACGGACGCATTTTTCCATGGGGCAATGACCCACCAACGAGCAAATTCACGAATTTTGCAACATTTGGTGACTTTGCACTGTCAAAACTTTCTACGGTCGGGTCATTCGAAAAGGATAGAAGTCCATATGGAGTGTATGACTTGGCCGGGAATGTGAGTGAATGGATGGCTGATAGCTGGAATGCATCAGGGAATCTAGACCGTGATGCGGAGGAGACAGTCCCGGGTTCCCGCAAAGTCATACGGGGTGGGGCATGGAACACGAAGGACGAATACCTGAGAGCGGCATTGCGCACTTCTGCTTCACCAACCAACGTGGATTTTGGTCTTGGTTTTCGCTGCGTTCAAAATCCGGGTACGTCACCATAAAAAAAGAAGAAAGGGCATAGCCGGGGAATGGAATGGTGAGATGAAAATCTTCCAGACAAAGAAGAGCTGAAACTACCTGAGGTTGGTTCATTAATTTCCAC
The DNA here is from genome assembly GCA_013817135.1 of Nitrospirales bacterium. Taxonomy (GTDB): domain Bacteria; phylum Nitrospirota; class Nitrospiria; order Nitrospirales; family UBA8639; genus Nitrospira_E. The sequence continues at coordinate 6 of JACDDF010000206.1, read as the reverse complement.
ATCACC
>JACDDF010000205.1 GCA_013817135.1 Nitrospirales bacterium | reverse complement strand
GCCTGCTCCGGCAGATCATCATATTTACCATCCACGATTTCTTTGAAGCTTCGAACTGTGTCGACAAGCTTGACGTATTTCCCAGGTGATCCTGTAAAGGCTTCTGCCACATGGAACGGCTGAGAGAGAAATCGTTGGAGTTTCCTGGCTCTGGCCACCGCTTGTTTGTCATCTTCCGATAATTCGTCCATGCCTAAGATGGCGATAATATCTTGGAGATCTTTATACCGTTGCAAGGTGCCTTGCACCCGTTGCACCACCTGGTAATGTTCCTCACCCAAAATATGGGGATCCAATATCCGGGAAGTGGAATCTAATGGATCGACCGCAGGATAGATGCCCAACTCGGCTAATTGCCGAGACAGCACGGTAGTGGCATCCAAATGTGCAAACGCCGTAGCAGGAGCAGGGTCCGTCAGGTCGTCGGCCGGCACATAAATCGCTTGAACTGAGGTGATGGATCCCTTCTTGGTCGACGTGATCCGTTCTTGCAATGTCCCCATTTCCGTACCCAAAGTCGGTTGATAGCCCACGGCTGATGGCATTCGGCCGAGCAAGGCTGATACCTCGGACCCGGCTTGAGTAAACCGGAAAATATTGTCGACAAAAAGCAGGACGTCTTGATGCTCCTCATCACGGAAATATTCGGCGATGGTCAGTCCGGTGAGGCCCACGCGGAGGCGCGCTCCTGGCGGTTCATTCATTTGACCATAGACTAATGCCGCTTTTGATTTGGAAAAATCATTCGGATCAATGACCTTGGACTCTTGCATTTCATGCCAGAGGTCATTGCCCTCACGGGTCCGCTCACCGACTCCGGCAAACACCGAAAACCCTCCATGGTGGAGGGCGATATTATTGATGAGTTCCATAATGATGACGGTTTTCCCTACGCCGGCACCGCCAAACAACCCAACCTTCCCGCCTTTGGCATAGGGCTCCAACAGATCAATGACCTTAATCCCGGTTTCCAATATTTCCGTTTTGGTTTCCTGATCTTCTAACGCAGGAGCGGGACGATGTATCGACCACCGTTTTTGCGTTTTGACGGGACCGAAGCCATCAACCGGCTCACCCAAGACATTGACGACCCGTCCCAACGTTTCACGGCCCACTGGAACAGAAATCGGGCCACCGGTGTCTTTCACCTCCAAGCCACGGACCAATCCATCCGTAGAGGACATGGCAACAGCTCTCACCCGGTTTTCTCCAAGGTGCTGGGCCACCTCTAATGTGACCTGAATGTCCGACTGTCCGCTCTGATCTCCCGAGCTATGGGTGATCGTTATAGCATTAAAAATATGGGGAAGTTTCCCTGGAGGGAACTCCACGTCCACAACCGGTCCAATGACTTGAATGACTTTTCCATGTTCGACATCCGTAACCACCATAGACTCCTTGGTTGAAAAAGATTGGTGATCGGCACACGGAAAACCGTGGCCGGCCAGGATCAACCTTCGATTTATTTCTGGGCCTCTGCGCCTCCCACAATATCCATCAATTCTTTTGTAATCGCGGCCTGACGCGTCTTGTTATAGAAAAGGGTCACCTTTTTGATTAACTCCCCGGCATTCCTCGTGGCCCCATCCATGGCCGTCATCCGTGCAGCCTGTTCCGCGGCCGCCGACTCTAATAAGACTCGATAGGTTTGTATTTCAAAGTGTTTAGGCAATAAAGTGGCCAGCAGTTCATTTTCATCCGGCTCATACAGATAACCCCCACCTGTCGCCGGCGCCTCCCTTTCACCAGGTTCCAGTACCGATTCGATAGGGAGCAACTTTTCAACAATCACCTGCTGCTGCATGACCGATTTAAATTCGTTATAGACCACATACAGTTGATCAAAAGTTCCTTCATGGTATTGGGACACAATATTTTGCCCGATATCCAAGGCATGCTCAAAACTGAGCCGATCAAAGACGCCGCCCCATTGTTGACGAATTTTCCAATCGCGTCGTTTGAAAAAATCAATCGATTTCCTCCCGGCCAAACTGACCGAGACCTGTTTTCCCTGTCTGGTCTGCTCCTCTAAAAATTCCACCGCCCGCCGAAGAATATTGGTATTAAAGGCCCCGCAGAGTCCGCGGTCGCTTGTGACCACCAGAAGTTCGGTCGTATTTCCATCACGTCGCTGAAGGAGAGGATGAGAGGCACGGTTTACCCGGTCGCTCAGGTTCCCCATGACTTCTCGTAACTGATGAGAATAGGGCCTAGCCGCTAAAATACGATCCTGCGCACGTTTTAACTTGGCCGCAGAAACCATTTTCATGGCTTTGGTTATTTTCTGTGTGTTTTTGACGGACGAAATTTTTCGTCGAAGACTTTGAAGACTTGCCATAAAAAATTTTACGCGGCCTGGTCGTAGCCTTTGGACGTTTTAAATTCCGAAATGATGCTTTTTAATTTTCCACCAAATTCATCATCAATCTTCTTTTTGGTCACAATATCTTCCCGAATATTGGGGTACTTTTCTTTAATGAAAGCTAACAGGTTTTGTTCAAACTCACGGATTTTATTCACAGGAACATTATCAAGAAACCCATTCACCCCAGCAAAAATCGACAACACCTGATCCGCCACGGCCAGGGGTTTGTACTGATCCTGCTTGAGCAGCTCCACCATGCGCGCACCACGAGCCAATTGGGCTTGCGTGGCTTTGTCCAATTCACTCCCAAACTGCGAAAAGGCCGCCATTTCCCGGTATTGGGCCAAATCAAGCCTAAGCGTCCCAGCCACCTGTTTCATGGTCTTAATCTGGGCAGAACCTCCCACGCGGGATACCGATAATCCAACGTTAATCGCTGGTCGGATACCGGAATAGAATAGGTCGGCCGCCAGATAGATCTGCCCATCAGTAATAGAAATCACATTCGTTGGAATATAGGCAGAGACGTCACCTGCTTGCGTTTCGATAATCGGCAATGCCGTCAAACTGCCGGCACCTTTTTCATCACTCATCTTCGCGGCCCGCTCCAATAACCGGGAATGCAAGTAGAACACATCACCCGGATAGGCTTCACGGCCTGGTGGCCGTCGGAGGAGAAGAGAAAGCTGGCGATAGGCGGTCGCATGTTTGGATAAATCGTCATATACAATCAGTGCATGCTTGCCATTGTCGCGGAAATATTCGGCCATGGTGACACCGGCATACGGTGCAAAAAATTGCAACGAAGCCGAATCGCTGGCAGTCGCTGACACCACAGTGGTGTACTCCATAGCCCCATGATCTTCCAGAGTTTTCACCACTCGAGCCACCGTTGATCGTTTTTGCCCGATGGCCACGTAAAAACAAAACACACCCAGGCCTTTTTGATTAATGATGGTGTCAACCGCAATAGCGGTTTTCCCGGTTTGGCGATCCCCAATAATTAACTCCCGTTGGCCCCGACCGACCGGAATCATGGCATCTATGGCCTTGAGCCCAGTTTGAAGCGGTTCTCCTACTGATTGCCGATCCACCACACCAGGCGCCCGAATTTCGATAAGGCGTGTTTCCGTGGTATTGATTGGTCCCTTCCCATCAATGGGCTTCCCAATGGCATCGACAACACGACCAACAAGCGCTTCCCCAACCGGGACCTCGGCAATTCGTCCAGTGCGTTTTACCGGATCTCCTTCCCGAATTCCCACATCCTCACCCAAAAGCACCACCCCGACACTATCTTCCTCCAGGTTCAAAGCCACCCCATACACTCCACCAGGAAATTCCAATAACTCACCAGCCATTGCGCCTTCTAAACCATAGACCTTGGCAATATTATCACCCACCTGGATGACGTAGCCCATTTCCTTGACATCAACGCGTTGCTCAAATCCTTTAATTTTTTCCTTAATGATGGAGCTGATTTCTTCTGCTTTGATCTGCATGGATTATCCCTTCGTCAACTGATCGTGCATACCGGTGAGTCGACCCAATATCGTATTATCAAAAACCCGGCTGCCAATTTTTATTCTTAATCCCGCAATAAGATGGGGATCAACCTCAAAGGCCACCTCGACTCCATGGTGTAGCGTTTGAGACAAGTCTTGCTTGATCTGTTCTTTTTCGCCCGATTGTAACGGTGTGGCAGAGCCCACCCAGACCTGCTGAACACCCTGTTGCTGATCTGCCAATTCCGCAAACGCCTCTGAAATTTCAGGAAGTAACATGGCCCGATTCTTTTTCAACAGTTGAGTGAGAAAATCCCGCATGACTGAAGGGGCCTCCATCCGTTGGCTCAATTCATTCAGGACGGCCTGTTTTTCCTCAAAATTAAAAACTGGTGAAGCGAGGACATGCTTCAAGGCAGGGGTTTCCTCCAAGCCTTGTTGCAATGCGCTCAAGGCACTTCGTGCTGGTTCGATACCCGATTGATCGAGTAGTTGGAAAAGGGCCGATGCATATCGGCGCCCAATGGTGCTTTTATTCACAGCTTACAGAGAGTCCAGGAGCCATTTGAACGGAATTTGGCGTGCGTTAAGCGGGTGAAAGTAGCATGAGTGATAAAGCCTGTCAACCGGAAAGAGCGGATGTAAAGGGATTTTTTCTCCGATTCCCTTAACATTGGAGTGGTTCAGCGGAGGTGGGTTCCTCGCACATCTGAATGCTTTTCTTTGGGGTTGGCCCTTGAATGATTCCGCCTCCCAAGACACGATCACCAAGATAAAATACGGCTGACTGGCCAGGGCTTAAAGCCCGAACGGGCGCATCAAACATTATTGTCATCGAGGTCGAGCCTGACCATCGGTGAGTAGCTGGGACTGGAGGAGAACTATACCGAAATTTCACATCAATTTTGGGAGCATTTCTCAATGTCTCTGGGGAGAAAATATTCAAATCTGAAACCAGACATTCTCTGCTATCTAAATCCTCGACAGGACCCAAAACCACCATATTCAATTCAGGAACCACACGCTGCACATACAAACGGCTTCCTCCGGAAATACCCAATCCTTTTCGTTGCCCTGGCGTATAAAACGCGACGCCCTGATGCTGCCCTAGCTCCTTGCCCTTCACATCCACAAACGTACCAGGAATTGAAGCCTGCGGTGCATGTTGCTTGAGGAATTGTCGGTAATCACCTTGCGTCACAAAGCAAATTTCCTGGCTTTCTTTGAGTTCGTCCACCGGCAGGCCCATGGCCTCCGCTTCCATCCATACATCAGGTTTTTCCATTTCCCCTAGAGGGAACATCATTTTTGAGAGCCAACTGGGTGGTATACGATAGAGGAAATAAGATTGGTCTTTTTTGACATCCTGTCCACGAACCAGGAAGGGGGCCCCGACTT
>JACDDF010000204.1 GCA_013817135.1 Nitrospirales bacterium | reverse complement strand
GGCCTGTGCGATGATCTGCTTTTGCAGAAGCGGGACTTCTTCCGGGCTCATTTCCAGCGCAAGGTCTCCCCTAGCGACCATCACCCCGTCTGCCGCATCAAGGATTTCATCAAGACATGTCAGGGCTTCAGGCCTTTCAATTTTGGCAATGAGAGGAATCAGCGCTGATCGATCAGCCAAAGCCCTTTGGAGTGTGTGAATATCCTGCGGACTTCGAACAAACGAGAGGGCGACATAATCAGCGGCAACGTCGATGGCCACTTGAAGATCGTCAGCGTCTTTCTGCGTAAACCCAGGAATATCGAGCGGGAGGCCAGGGAAATTGACACCTTTATGTGAGGTGACCTTGCCTCCCACCAGGACTTTGCAGGTCAGTCGGTTGGTTTCTTGTTTTTCCACGGTGAGGGACATGTTCCCGTCATCAAGTAACACGATTTGACCGGGTTTCATTCCATCCTGGAAATGGGAAAGATTAACCGGCAGTGTATCCTCCGGTTCGTTTTGCCTTGAGCTTTGATCTGACTTCGCAATCAGAATGATATTCCGGCCTTGCTGCAATAGAATCCCTTCATCGGGGAGATCCCCCACGCGGATTTTTGGACCTGCCAAATCTACAAGGATGGCAAGTGGCGTCTTTTCCTCAAGAGCAAGGCGTCGAAGGCGTTGTATTGTTGTCTTGTGCCAATCAGCGGTTCCATGGGACATGTTAAATCTGGCGACATTGATCCCGGCATGCAGGAGTCGTTTCAAGCTTTCGGGAGAGGATGTCGCAGGGCCAATCGTGGCTACAATTTTTACATGGCGCATGGGTATGGTTTCAAAATTGGCTAAGGTTACACGAACAGACATTGGTGAGAGAAGCGGAGATTTTTTCAGGTTTCACAGAGCCACGAACGGGAAGCACCCGTATGAATAGGGAAATCCAAGGAATGTATTTGGTTGCTGATGGAATGGCCTATTAGGCAGGCTCGCAGGATTCATCGGTGTTATGGAGTTAATGTTCGAAGAAATGAAAGAAGCTGATTCAGCTCTTGTGGATTCAGATCGTGTTCCCAGGCTGGCATGGCCGTTCCCGGACGTCCTTTTCGGAGCGTATCAAGGATGGATTTGTCTGATTGCTTACCTATTAACGTGAGGTTGGCTGCCGGCGGAACCAAGACCGGTCCGATGGGACCGTCTCCTTTGCCACCGGGTCCATGGCACGTGAGGCAGTGGCGTTTATAGAGGGATTCCCCTTGTTGCGGATCGCTCGCTTGAGTGGCGGATCGACCGGGTGTTTCCTTCTCGCCGTCCGCTTGGACGTGGGGGGCTGAGGGGGAAGGTTGAAGTGAGTTTTGCGACACGAGATAATCGGCCAAGGGAGCCATGTCCTCATTCGAGATTGGACAACCGAATGATGTTTTCATTTTTCCGACAATTTCCACCCATTGCTCACGGGGATGAGGTGGCTGCATATACACATACTCTGCGGAATGACACATCAGGCAGTAACGGCTGGCGAGGTCACTCCCAGGACCGGGTTGAAACGAGATGGGATCGGAAGGAAGATGGATAATGGATAGCTGTTTTCTGTCATCGGCGTTAACCGGAAGTCCCCACCCAAATCCGACGACACACAGCAGCACCATCAAGAACATGCACACACGCTTCATGGTTTGGTCTCAGGTTCCATGAATATTCACCGTTTCGATGACGTTGCGAAGATATCCATGTGGATTCCATCTGGCATCGAACCGCTGTGTCTCTCCAATCCGATTGATGGCCAGTGATTGAAGTGCATACGCATGTCCAGGCTCCGGAATAAATTTCGCTTCCCAGGGGCGGAAGCTGAAATCTCCATAGTCCTTTCCCAATCGAGCGGACTGCCATTGTTGGCCTCCATCCATGGAGAACAACACGCGATCAATGCCATACCCCTGGTCAAAGGCTATCCCTTTAATCGTGAATGGTTTTCCTCCAGGCAAGGTTTGACCCTCTTCCACATTCGTCATAAAGGATCGAACGGGCGTTTTGCCCATTGGAACTGTGCTCGTTAAGGCTTCTCCGGGTTTCACGCAGTGACAAGGATCAGCCGGCAGGCGATAGGCATCGGTCGTCCAAAAAGTTTGATCGGCTTGGTTGAGCACTTCGATATCATTCAGCATCTTCACCCAATAGGTCGCATACCATCCCGGCACTACGAGGCGAAGGGGAAAACCGTTCAGCATGGGAAGAGATTCCCCATTCATGGAATGAGCGATTAAGACCTCTTTCTGGAGGGCATCATCAAGCTGTAGAGATTTTCGAAAATCAGGCGTGACTTGTGCGACCGGTTGATCAAGGCCATCAAACCGAATTTGCAGGGCGTCGTCTGCGAGTCCCGCCTTGTGAAGAAGATCACGGAGTCTGATTCCCTTCCAGTTGGCATTTCCCATTGCACCATTTCCCCACTGTACTCCAGGGACTCGGGGTTGGAAAAACCCGCGACTATTTCCCGCGCATTGGCAGACGGCTGCAATTTCGACTTGATCGAATTGCGTTTTCAGTTCTTCAAGGCTCAGAGATAAAATTTTATTGACTCGACCTCGAATAGTCAGCCGAAAGGTGTTCACGTCAATTTCCTGAGGGATATTGGCAAGATGCCAACGAACAAAAAATGCATCATTAGGCGTGAAGATGTTCTCGTTGAAAATATGAAAGGGTGTTTCCAATTGGGGAGGCCTCGTGGCCAACACCATGAGTGGCCGCTTCTGTGGAAGAGCGACCAACGGACGACGACCACGCTCGAAAGGAAGAGTGACGGTCGAGGAATCGTTGGCCCAGAGCCCTCTGGGGGTGAGGAGACCCAACCCGAGAGCAAGGCTGCCTTTCAATAATTGTCGACGGTCTATTCTCGGCTTTTTTTCGTTCATGAGCTTAATCTACCTTATCTTTTTCCAAAAGAAACCAGAAAGTCTGCCCGCGTACAAATCAGCCCTTCACCTGAATGTACGGATAGAATAAATTACCTACTCTATCTTTTCATCGGACATTCCAGAAAGCGCCATCAGGTCCGTTCCCGGCTTTCCATTTTGATAATCCCATACCGTTGACTCTCATGCAGATCATTCATTTGAAATGGAAATTTTTTTGAGGGCTAAAGCCCTAGATGAACTGCCAGCGAACCGATGGATAGTTGAGGGAGGAGACCCTGCTGCTACAGCCGTTTGCCTAGCAAGATTGCCCGTTAAAGACACAAGGCTTGTATCGGCTCACATCAAAATCTGTTTCCTCCTGATAGACCTGTTCGTTTCCGTTGACACCATCCACAAACGGGTCATTCCACATTGTATGGTTCCACCAATAAAAAATGGGAAACTCTCGGGTGTAGTACACGGGGTTTCCGTAGGTGCTTCGCACATGTTGTTCGACGGTTCGTCCCGTGATGTAATCGGCTTTCCCATTCCCTTTCAAGGAATACAGGGACAGCAGCATGAGAGATTCCTGATCGTAGATTTCATCAATCCGCGTATTTTCGTCTGGTTCTGAAGGCAAGGCTAAGGTCGTTAAGGGGGAGGGAGTTTCGACTGAGGTGAACGCTAACCAGGTTGCAAGAACGATTAGAGGCATAACCGACATAAGCCAAGTCCTCCTTCCTAGATGTGGTTCGGAACATGGTCTCGGGAAGGGGCCATGTTCGCGCACGGAACAAATTAGGGATGAACTACCGCAGGGCCATGCGGATCCGCTGTTTCTTTTCCCTCCACCATATTGGTGAGACGGGTAATACCTATCTATTCACCGCCTTTCCCGGCATATAAGACTTTGATCACCGGCCACTCGAGGCGTGGCCCCTTTCGCATTATTGACATTCTTAGGATGTCCGGTCAACGGATTGGGAACCTAAAAGTCCACAAACGCATCAGTGTGAGCGATAGCACATTCAATGATGTCGATGGCTGGATCATTGATTTATTCTTTTCTTGATTCTACCCCATTGCCAAATGTTCTCACATACAATATCACATACCAAGCCTCTTCTTCAGTCAACACTAGGGGGATGAATGAGCCCATATCCGTCCCCGGGCTGCCGTTTTGCAATATCCAAAAGAGTTCCCCATCGGTGCGAGCTGCCTGCCAGGTTTTATCCGTAAAATTCCGGGGAAGTTTCCCCCTTAATCCAGGGATATCTCCCAAGCCTTTTCCTTCCGGTCCATGACAGGTGACACAAAAGGCTTTGCCGTGAAAAATGTGTTTGCCCTTCTCAATATTTTCGGAGATTGACGGGAAAGGATTCATTTTTTCTCGCGCCTTTTGAATCTGATCCGGAGGAACTCTGGGTTTCAAAACTTCTTTATCAGCGGCATGCCCTAGATCGATTCCGAGTATCCCCACAACAAAGAAAGCCGGCACAATCTTAAATTTACCCTTAAGCAGGTTCAAGATTAATGTTCCTTCTAATACGGATCCCGGAGATTCCACAAGGAAATCTCCGGGGAGCACCTCCGATTAATTTGGTTGATTAAAGATGTGCCCAAGAGATTGTGGGAAGGTCACCGTCCCGTCAGGGAATTCTTTCCCTTTTTGCCACAGATGATAAATGACCCCGTCGGTCTTTGACGCGGCTTCCACGACGGCTTTCAACTTTTCGGGATCATCAATGTCCAGAACTTTCACGCGGCCGGTGGCAATTTCCTGTTTGTGATCATGGAAAAACCGATGCCACTGGATCAGGGGCAATGTTCGGGAAAGATCCTTGGACACGAAATATTCAATGGCCACAAGAGGGGCATTGGCATCCGTGGTTTCAAACAGGAGACATTGCAAGATCTTGTCATTAATCCCTTTGCAATAGTGATGATATGGTCCACCTGGGGTGCCATCCGCCATCAAATGAGGAGCTTGCACATGGATATCATATCCCTGGGCAGGTCCTGGGGCAGGGGCACCTCCTTCGCTCATGGCTGGAGTGGTCATACACCCCATGGCCATAACACTTAATGCCCCCATCATGAAAACTGTACGAATCGAATGACGCATAGCAACCTCCTTTATGTTGATCAGTAATAACCCTCCAACCATGTGGAAGGCATTGGGAACTGGGTGAAAAAAACGCCGCATACTACCATGGAATGCCATGAACGACTATTCAGTCCATCATTCCATTCATCTCTATAGGGGTTTGATCCTTATTTGACGTCAAGGCTCATAATGACGAACGGCTTGTTCAGTTGACTTCCCTGATGCGGTTCAACGTAGCTGCCGTCATAGTAATACCATTGGAGCGGTTTCATTTCGCCAAGTTTCTCCGGATGCCG
>JACDDF010000203.1 GCA_013817135.1 Nitrospirales bacterium | reverse complement strand
CACCACGGAATTGGGAACCATGGCGAACATGACCGAAGAATTTAAAAAACGAAACGTGAAAGTGTTGGCCATCAGCGTGGATCCGCTCGACTCCCATCAAGGTTGGATCAAGGACATTAATGAAACTCAACACTGCACGGTGAGTTATCCCATTATTGCCGACCCCGAAAAAAAGGTCGCAAACCTCTATGATATGATTCATCCCAATGCCCTCGATAATATGACCGTTCGCTCGGTATTCGTGATCGGACCAGATAAAAAGGTCAAATTAACCCTCACCTATCCCGCATCAACTGGTAGGAATTTCAACGAAATTCTTCGTGTGATTGACTCACTGCAATTAACGGCCAAACATAAAGTTGCCACACCGGCAAATTGGAAAGACGGAGAGGATTGTATCATCACGCCAGCCGTGACGGATGCAGAAATCCCCGCACTGTTCCCGAAAGGTCATCGAGCGGTGAAACCCTATCTGCGCTTCACCCCGCAACCCAACCGCTAGAACCCCCCAAAAAAATGAGGCAGCGCCACACAAGTGTGGCGCTGCCCGTGATTCATCCATTCTTTCGTCTCCCCTCCCCTCGCAATTCCTGATCTATTAAGTCTGTCTCATGGCTCCTGATGCCTCAATTCCCGTAGACCACGACTTTGTAGGGATTAGGTCTACGGTTAGAATGGCAAACGTCCTGAGACGACAAAAAGTCAGAAGGTCATGTGTCTCTGGAATTGCGCGCGGGGGGGCCACAGACAGATATGTTGAATACCCCCATTAGGATTTGCTTCCGTTCGACCCTTCTCAGAAGTCTCTCCTCAGAGGAAAACAGCTGTGGACTAACAAAAAAGAAGTTAAAAAGGGACGCGAACGAATTGTAGAAAAAGATCAGTCAGGATTGATGGGTCTCAAATAGTGCCACCTCCAACACATAGTTGTGATGACAGGATCCACATCTGAATTCTACGGCAGACTGTTCGATATGGACCAAGCTGACCCGGACATCTTTGGGATGGCTCTGAACACATTCTTGAAGCCGAAGCAGTTCATGGCTATCGATTCCGGTAGTCTCTTCTGAGGATACCGACGCCTCGGGAAGCGTTAAACGATGGCGCATCAGACAATTCGTACAAACCACCCCAACAATTTTCGGGGGAGAAACAAGTTTAACATTCAGACACAGCGGGTGTACGGAGAAACATTGCTGAAGAAAGGCCCCACTTTTATGCACGCTCATACGATTGATCCCATCACTTCTCTTGTAAAAAAATCACATCACCAACTTGAGGATTTATGGCTCACTTCTGTGGATAGGACCAAGCCTAGCCGGAACGGCCCGTTTGAAACGGGTCGGGGGGTTGGGGAATTGGGCAGATCTCCCGCTCCCAATGGCGCAAGATTCCCTCTTTATCAAAGATCAGAATATACATAAAACAAAATACTTTTTCACGTGGACCACCTTTAGCCCCACCCATTAAGTTTTCAGCCTGCTTGCCTAAGGCTTTTACTCCAGACGGATCCAATTCACTTTCAGACATGGCAAACCTGTATGTCCAGGTGGTCTCGTCCGAAAGCAATGGATCTTTGACCATATGAGGTTTCCCCAACTTCGCTTTGATATCCGACTGCGTTAATACTCCCACGCCACGGTCGAAATAGCTATCACGCCAGTGAGAACAGGCAATGAGTCCGAGGCAGAGCATGAGGACCACACCTGGAATAAATAGGTTCACAACAAGACGATGAGGCGACACACCGCCGGATGATTCAGCCATCACCCCTTGCCTTGGGAATCCACAAAACAGGCCTTCACTAAAGCGAACACTTGGGCGACTAAGCCTGTCGCTATTATCCCTAAGGCGGTCGGAAGCATGGGACTGCCAGGGTATTCCAATCCATGAATACCCAGCATAAACCCTACCGCGACACACAGAATCCCTATTACTCTGGCAATCATGACGGAACTGCGTTTCCCGCTCGATTTTGAAACAGGAGGAGCCTTCTCTGAGGAAGATGGCATATTGACAGGTTCTTTTGGCATCCTCAATCCATCAGGATTTGGTCAGTTTTCTGTATCTGATTTGATGGGGACGTTCAGCAGCCTTCCCCAGTCGCTTTTTGCGATTGGCCTCATATTCACTGTAATTGCCTTCATACCAACTCACCTGGCTGTTCCCTTCAAAGGCTAAGATATGGGTGACAACACGATCCAGAAACCATCGGTCATGACTGCTGATCACCGCACACCCTCCGAAATGATTCAATCCCTCTTCTAAGGCCCGCAGAGTGTTGACATCCAGATCGTTCGTCGGCTCATCCAGCAATAACAGGTTCGCACCCTCCTTCAGTGTGCGGGCTAAATGCACCCGGTTGCGTTCTCCACCGGATAAATCCTTCACCATTTTTTGTTGATCAGACCCGGAAAAATTAAACCGTGACACATAGCCACGCGAATTCACTTCCATTTTCCCTAATGCGACGGTTTCTTTTCCATCAGTAATACATTCCCAGACGTTCAGATTGCCATCAATTTCGCGATTCTGATCTACATAGCCCAGTGTAACCGTTTCACCCAAAATGAGATCGCCCGTATCCAGCTTAACCAACCCCGCAATAATTTTAAACAGGGTGGACTTTCCCGCCCCATTTGGCCCAATCACCCCAACGATACCGCCTTTGGGCAAAGAAAACGAGAGATTATCAAACAGCAGACAATCCCCATAGCTCTTTGAGAGGTTGGAGGCTTCCACCACGACATCCCCAAGCCGTGGGCCAGAAGGAATATAAATCTCCAAATCGTCAGTTTGTTGGCTCTGCTCTTCACTCACTAATTGTTCATACTTCGTCACGCGTGCTTTTCCCTTAGCCTGACGGCCTTTGGGTGACATGCGAATCCATTCCAGTTCCCGCTCCAGGGTTTTCTGCCGTTTCGACTCGGACTTTTCTTCCTGCGCCAGTCTCGCCTGTTTCTGCTCTAACCATGAAGTATAGTTCCCCTGGAAAGGAATACCTTGCCCACGGTCCAACTCCAGAATCCAACCAGCCACATTATCTAAAAAATACCGGTCATGGGTCACCGCAATTACAGTGCCCTTATAATCCTGAAGGTGCTGCTCCAACCACCCCACCGTCTCCGCATCTAAATGATTTGTAGGCTCGTCAAGCAGCAAGATATCGGGTTCTTGGATCAGCAATCGACACAAAGCCACCCTCCGACGTTCACCGCCGGACAAGAGGTCAACTTTAGTATCCGGTGGTGGACAGCGGAGGGCATCCATGGCGATCTCCAATTGATGCTCCAATTCCCACCCATTGACCGCCTCGATTTGCTCTTGCAGTCTCCCCTGCCGCTCAAGTAACTTTTCCATCTCTTCAGGACTCACATCTCCCGAAAAGGCTTGACTAATCTCTTCGTAATCTCGGAGCAGCTTGGCAACCTCGGCCCGCCCTTCTTCAACGACTTCCTTCACTGTTTTTCCAGGCTCCAAATACGGCTCCTGTTCAAAAAGGCCTATGGAATATCCCTTCGAGAAGGTAATTTTCCCGATATAATTGGTATCCAGGCCGGCAATAATCCTGAGGAGCGTACTCTTTCCCGATCCATTCAATCCCAAAACCCCGATTTTGGCCCCGTAAAAAAATGAGAGGTAGATATCTTTCAAGACCTGTTTCTTCGGGGGATGAATGCGTCCCACACCCACCAAAGAAAAAATAATTTGCCGATCATTCGTACTCATGCCATTCGCTCCAATCAGTTCTTACGCGATCCAAGATTTGTCAGGGTTGCAAGAAGACACATGCAGATGCCAACCTTACCAAAGGAATACGAGGATTCACAATCCAGGCTGGCAAATGAGCCCCTTCCCTTCAAAACGTGACTGGGATATGCTCCCCATAAAGGAAAGGGTTTATTCTCAAACACGACATTGAATTACAGGCGAGACAGAGTATGATAAAGAAAGACCCACACAACCCAGGTCTTTCAGATCGTGAAACACGCTCAAGCATCTCGCTCAACGACCTGTTCATCTAAATTCAGATCTACCACCTTGCCCAACAACATCAAATACTGTGCCCAATGCGGATCCGTAGTTGAAGAAAAAATTCCTTCGGGCGAAACCCTACTCAGAGCCGTCTGTCCATCCTGCCATATCATCCACTATGAAAACCCCAAAATCGTGGCGGGCAGTATTCCCGAATGGGAAGATAAAATTCTCTTATGCCGACGGGCCATCGAGCCACGATTAGGGCTCTGGACCTTTCCGGCTGGATTTATGGAATTAGGTGAGAGCACCGAAGAGGCGGCAGCCAGGGAAACTCTGGAGGAAGCGCACGCGGAAATCAACATTCATAGCTTATTGGGTATTTTTAGCCTTCCACATGTTTCTCAGGTCTACGTGGTCTACCGGGCACATCTACAAAACCTGAACTTTAAACCCGGCCCGGAAAGCCTGGATGTCCAACTAGTCACCTTAGCCGACATCCCCTGGGAGCATCTAGCCTTTCCTGTCATCCATGAATCGTTAACTCGATACGTCAAGGATATCCAAGGCGCCACTGCGCAAACCCATTCCGCCGTCGTCCCCACCCAAAAGCCTCCATCATTTTATTCATCCTAACCGTCGACCGACAGTGAAGTGGTTCAATCAAAATGAACAGTGGAAAAAGAGATTCGTGGGAATAACTTTGACCTGCGTGAACGTCGGTGAGGTCCCACTACTTTTCTGTAATGCCCGATTTCACACCGGCATTTCCAATAACCAATCTGACAAAATAGGCGGCAAAGGATTAGCGGGCAGTCAAATCTATTGTTCCAGACTTGAGGTAAGTGGACAAGGCGAAAATGACAGGCGTGTTAATGCCTCGACTGTTCTAATGCCAAGAGGGCGGTTTTTATGGGTAGCCCGCCGCCGTAGCCCACCAGGTGGCCATTCGCTCCGATCACACGATGACATGGCACAATAATAGAGACAGGGTTTTGGCCATTGGCGGCCCCCACGGCCCGTGAGGCCTTCGGGCTGCCAACCTGCCTGGCAATTTCACCATACGACACCGTGCGGCCATAGGGAATGCCCTGGAGGGCCTTCCACACGTACCGTTGGAAGGAGGTCCCTTGAAGGTTCAATGCGATCTGAAAACGTGTCCGGGAACCGTCAAAGTATTCCTTCAGTTGCTCCAGTGCAGCATGAAACGGCTCACGCGATTTTGTCCATGTCGGCAGGATATCGAGGGGGTGGGCTCCATCTTGAAACTGCAGGACCTGCAAACCATCTGGGTTTCCCACCAATAGAAGCCGGCCAACTGGA
>JACDDF010000202.1 GCA_013817135.1 Nitrospirales bacterium | reverse complement strand
AATTTAAGGCTGGGCCTGATTAGAATTTCAGTCCTCCCGAACGAGCGGCATCCGCCAAAGCCTTTACCCGACCATGATACAATCTTCCACCTCGATCAAAGACCACTAGTTCAATAGGTATGGCTTTTGCCCGTTCAGCGATTGCTTGTCCCACCATCTTCGCCGCTTCAATATTCCCACCAGATTTTATTTTATCTTTTAAACCAGGATCACAGGACGACACGGAAACCAAGGTGCGACCCACCGAATCATCAATAATCTGAGCATAGATATGAGAATTACTTCTAAATACACTTAATCGTGGACGAGAAGATAATCCCACAATGCGCAAACGCACGCGCCGACTCCGTTTATGCAATCTTTTTTGTTTTTCAAGTATATTCACAAGTTCAACCTACTTTTTGCCGGCTTTGCCAGCTTTTTTACGAAGGATTTCACCAACATACTTTATACCTTTTTGCTTATACACATCAGGAACCTTCATATTTCTGATTTGAGCTGCAACCAAGCTAACCATTCGTTTATCAATACCCTTAAGAGAAATTGAGGTTTGCTTATCAACAGACGCCTCAACTCCCTTTGGCAATCCTATTGAAACGGGATGAGCGTATCCGACAGAAAAGCTTAATTCACTTCCTTGAATTTGCGCACGGTATCCAACGCCCATCACTTCTAGGTTTTCCTGAAAACCATCCTTCACTCCCTTTACCTGATTAGCGAGTTCAGCCCTTGTTAGCCCATGTAAGGCCTTAAGTTTTGCGGAATCGTCAATTCTGGATAAAGAAACTTCTCCATTTTCTATACTGGCTTGTATGCCTGGGTTCAAACCCCATTGCAGCTGACCAAGCGGGCCCTTCACCAAAACGTTGCCATCAAGGACGCGAACTTCCACGCCCTTTGGAATTGATATCGGCTGTCTTCCAATCCTCGACATGATTTACCTATTAATTAAAAATACAAGTAAATAAGATATCCAAAATTACCACACGTGGCAAAGAATTTCCCCGCCAACCTGGGAACTCCGGCATTGCTCATCTGTTAATAACCCACGGTCAGTGGTCAAGATTGCCAAACCCAAACCACGCATTACCCGTGGAAGATCTTCTTTCCCGGCATAGACTCTACAGCCAGGCTTACTGATTCTTTTTATCCCAGTTATGAAGGATTTCTTCTGTCGACCAGGAGCATATCGAAGTGATACTTCAATAACAGGGTGCCAATTGGTACCCGTAGCTGACTTGTAGTCCCGAATAAACCCTTCTTCCTTGAAAATTCGCAGGATATCCTTTTTGACACGAGAGGATGGGATTTTAACCAAATCGTGTCCACGGCGTCCCGCATTTTGAATTCGCACGAATAAATCTGCGAGAGGATCAGTCATCGACATGCTAAAAAACCTCGTATTGAATGATTTGCCAATTACTACAAAAACGGTTGCCCACAAGAAGGCTACCAACTGGATTTTGTGACACCAGGGATATCACCACGCAAACTAAGGAAACGAAAACAAATTCGACACATAAGGAAACGACGCAAAAAACCTCTCACCCGTCCACAAAGAGTACAGCGATTATAGTGGCGACATGTGAATTTTGGCTTTCGCTTAGCCTTATTCTTTAATGCTAACCTTGACACGTACGCTCCTTTCCCTCTTTAGGGTTTTCTAAAAGGCATTCCCAAGTGGGCCAATAAAGATTTAGCTTCATCATTCCGTTGAGCTGTGGTAACAAACGTAATATCCATCCCATGTATTGATGCAACATCATCATATTTAATTTCAGGAAATGCCAGCTGCTCTTTTAACCCCAGCGTATAGTTCCCGCGTCCGTCGAAAGCTTTTGGTGAGATTCCACGGAAATCACGAATTCTTGGCAAAGCCACGGAAACCAATCGGTCCAAGAACTCGTGCATTCTTGCCCCCCTTAAGGTAACCTTCGTTCCGATCGGAATTCCTTCCCGCAGTTTAAATCCAGCAATGGCCTTCTTGGACCGAGTCAGGACAGGCTTTTGACCTGTAATTTGTTCAAGTTCTGTGGCGGCACTTTCTAATAACTTGACATTTTGAACCGCTTCCCCCATTCCAATATTCAAGACAATCCGCTCAACTCGAGGGACCTGCATGGGATTTTCATAGCCAAATTCCTTCATCATGGCCGGGATAACTTTTTCCTGGTACATCGCCTTAATCCGCGGAACATAATTGATCGGTTTAATCGCAGATGAACCTACCGCCTTCTCTTTCGCTTTAATTGCTTGTTTTGTTCCAGATTTTGATTTCATCAGCTTTTATCCAAAACTTCAGTTGGAGCTTTTTGATAAACACGGACTTTCCGTCCATCATCAAATGTTTTCATTTTAATTCTTGAAGGTTTCTTAACCGATTCACAAAAAGCCATGACATTTGAAATAGCCATGAAGCCTTCCCTTTCAAGGATTCCACCTTGTTTGTTTTTTGCGTTTGGTTTGGTATGACGTTTTAATATGTTGAGCTTTTCAACTGTTACCCTGGCATCTTTTGTTTGGACCTGGAGGACTTTACCCGTCTTCCCACGCTCCTTGCCAGCGATAACCATAACCATATCGCCTTTTTTTATTCGAAATTTTTCAGCCATAATTTCCTACCCTAAATGACTTCTGGAGCCAGAGATATGATTTTCATATACTTTTTCTTCCTTAATTCTCTTGCAACCGGCCCAAAGATACGAGTTCCAACAGGGTCCCCCTGAGCATTAACTAAAACACAGGCATTCCGGTCAAATTTAATGTGAGAACCATCTTCCCGGCGGCGTCCTTTTTTTGTTCGCACAATCACGGCCTTCATAACGTCACCTTTTTTAACCGATGCCTTTGGAATTGCCTCTTTCACGGCCACAACAATGATGTCACCCAAAGATCCATACCGACGCTTTGTTCCACCCAGCACATGAAAGCACATTACACTTTTTGCGCCTGAATTATCGGCCACATCAAGATAAGTATAATTTTGTATCATATGTTAACTCTATTTCTTACAAACTAAAGAAATGTTTAAAATCTTCTTCCAGAATCTTAGGTGGTCACTCGCTTAGTTAAAACCTCCGAAACACGCCAGTGCTTGCTCTTGCTTAAAGGGCGCGCATAAACAATATTAACCTGATCACCTATTAGGCATTGGTTCACTTCGTCATGAGCCTTGATCTTTGTCTTTTTTCTCATAACTTTTCCATAAAGAGCATGACGCTCAATGCGAACAACCTCAACCACTACGGTCTTTTGCATTTTATTACTGACAACTTTTCCCGTAAGCGATCGAGGCAGAGCCCTGGTCTGTGTCATAGTTGAATAACTTTCCTTCAAAATCGTGGTTGACTAATTAGCTTTTTGGCGAAGAACCGTTTGAACCCTGGCGATATTTTTTCTTGTCTCACGTATTCGCATTGGATTTTCCATGCGCCCTAAAGCCAATTGACTCCTAAAATGAAACAACTCTTGTTTCAATTTATTGATTTTTTCAAACAATTCGCTCTTTTCTAAATTTTTTAATTCGTCCATTTCCATATCCAATACCTACAAAACTGGTATTTCGCCACGAATAACAAACTTTGTTGCCACAGGTAACTTATGCCCTGCTAAACGCAAAGCCTCTTCTGCAACGGTTTGGGTAACATCATCCATTTCAAACAAAATTCGACCAGACTTTACGGGGGCAACCCAATACTCCGGGTTTCCTTTTCCTTTTCCCATTCGGACTTCCGCAGGTTTCTTGGTAATAGGCTTATCAGGGAATATTCTGGTCCAAATCCTTCCCCCCCTTTTTACATGTCTGGTCATCGCGATACGAGCTGCCTCGATTTGCCTGGCAGTAATTCTTCCAGGCTCCATGGCTTTAAGTCCAAATACCCCAAATGCGATTTCACCACCACGGTAGGCCTTCCCACGCATCCGGCCTTTTTGAACCTTTCTGAATTTAACTCTTTTCGGAGATAACATCTTACAAATACTCCAATTACTTAAGTCATCCTATCTTTTATAAAAAACCTAATGAGGGCTCTGACTTTTCCAAAGAAGGAATTTGAGCATCCCCTTTATATATCCAGGCCTTAACTCCTATTTGGCCCATGGCAGTTTTTGCTTCGGCAAATCCATATTCCACGTCAGCCCTAAGAGTATGAAGAGGTACTCGACCCTCCCGATACCATTCCGTTCTGGCAATTTCATGTCCACCCAGTCGACCAGCACAATACACCTTAATACCCAAAGCACCAAGCCGCAGGGCAGAAGCAACGCTTCGCTTCAACGCACGCCGAAATGAGACCCGCTTTTCCAATTGGGTAGCAATATTCTCCGCAACCAGCTGAGCATCCAACTCCGGCTTCTTAATTTCCTTCACGTTTACGAAAACCTCATTACCATATTCTTTTTCAAGCGTGGCCTTCAATTTATCAACTTCAGCGCCCTTCCTCCCTATGATAATGCCAGGACGAGCGGTATGAATAATTAATTTCAGCTGGTTGCCGGAACGCTCAATTTCCACACTGGATATGCCAGCATGATATAATCGCTTTTTAACCACGTCCCTTATTGACAAATCTTGGTGAAGAAGCTTCGCATAGTCTTTTTTTGCATACCATCGCGAATGCCATGTACGGGTATAACCTAATCTGAATCCATACGGGTGCGTCTTTTGACCCATGTATTCTGTCTCCCCCTCTAACTTCCAAGTTTTGAAAATATAGGCACTACTAACCAGCTGGACTAACAATGATCGTAATATGACTCGTCCGCTTATGGATAGGGTTAGCCCTTCCCATTGATCGCGGGCGAAAGCGTTTATAAATTGGCCCACCATCCACATGAGCACTCGCAACTTTGAGATTTTCGGGATCACCCAAATCTTTCTGCCCGGCGTTAGAAACTGCAGAAAAGAGTAATTGCTCAACAACCCTGGCAGCTGCCCTGGGCGTATACTTCAATATGGCCAATGCTTCAGCCGCGTTCCTTCCCCTCACCATATCAACAATTAACCTTGCTTTACGTGGTGCCACCCTTACATGTCGAAGAATTGCTTTAGCTTCAGCCATATCTTTTTTCTACCTTCTCAAGTATTTCATGACTTATAAGGTCGGTTAATTTCCCTACTTTAGCGCAACTGCCTTTTCACTCCTGGCATGCCCATGTCCCTTAAAAAATCTTGTTGGAGCGAATTCACCTAATTTATGACCAACCATGTTGTCGGTAATAAAAACAGGGATAAATTTCTTCCCGTTATGGACAGCAAAAGTCAAACCGATCATATCTGGAATAATTGTCGACCGACGGGACCAGGTTTTTATAACC
>JACDDF010000201.1 GCA_013817135.1 Nitrospirales bacterium | reverse complement strand
GGAGATAATCTTCCTCCATGCCCTCATGTAACCCTACGGCCATCACTTCCAAATCCCGTCCGGCTAATCCTCCATAGGTGGGAAACCCTTCGGTGAGGATCAACAGGTTTGCTCTTGTTGAGCCAACTCGGCATTGCGTGTGGCGAGAAATCCGCCGATATTCACGATGGCATCCTTTTTTGCGGACATGGTACAGCCATCGGCCAGGTCACACATTTCGCGGATAATGTCGCGGACCAATTTGCCCGTATATCCCGGTTCGCGTAGTTTAATGAAATAGGCATTTCCTGCAATCCGGCAGGCATCCAGGTACAACGGGCGGTCAAAGGCGTGACAGATCTCGGCCACTTCCCTCATGTTGGCCATCGAGACCGGTTGACCTCCACCGGAGTTATTGGTGACGGTAATCATGACCAACGGAATTCGCTCGCGCCCTTCTTTTTCGAACAACTTTTTCAGGCCTTCCACATCCATATTCCCTTTGAAGGGGAATTCACTGGAGAGGTCCGCTAGTTCGAGACAAGGCAAGTCCACCGCTTTGGCTCCGGTAAATTCCACGTTGGCTCTGGTGGTATCGAAGTGCGTATTGTTTGGAACGATATCGCCGGGCTTACACATGGTGGAAAATAAAATGCGTTCCGCCGCCCTTCCCTGATGGGTCGGAATGACCAGCGGGAATCCCATGAGTTCCTGTACCGCGGCCTCAAACCGGTAAAACGACGGACTTCCAGCGTAACTTTCATCTCCCCGCATGATGGCCGCCCACTGCTTGGCGCTCATGGCCCCGGTGCCGCTATCGGTGAGGAGATCGATCAGGACATCATCGGAATGCAGCCGAAATACGTTGTACCCGGCTTTGGCAATTAATTCCCGGCGTTCGGATTCTGTCGTCATCCGGATATGTTCGACCATTTTGATACGAAAGGATTCGATGATCGTGTTAAACATACCCTGTCCTCCGGTTATGCTGTTCGCTTTGTCTCACGATCCGGGAAAAGATAATGCTCCCCAGTCACAAAAATTCTAGCATTTTCTTGAAAGACATCGAGCTCTTCATGTCCCGAAGATTCCCTTATCTTTTTCATTAATCTCTGGGATCCCCCCGGGTAAGACAGGAATTGGGAGGGATGAATTCGTGATATGCCCTCCCCGAACCCCAAAGTAAGGAAACAAATGCTGCGGGATGTTTTGGATAGGCCCTTATCCGTCCCTGGTCAGAGCTTCAGACCTGGCAGGATTTTTGGGAGAGGTCAGTGTGAGGATACTTCGGAAACGAAACCCCTAATGATGTCGGTTGGAACTAGCTTGGAATGGCTTCTTCTTCCTTGGCGTGGAGAAGTGCCATTAACTCTTCACCCATCATGACTTCCGCCTTCAACAAGGTCTCGGCCCCGGTCAATAACACCGGTCGAAGCCTCGTCAGCAGTTCCCGTACGCGAATCCCTTGTTCTTCAATGAGGCGGCGCACTTCCTGATCGACCTGTTGAGCGGTGTGCTCGGAATAGGTTGGCGCGGAACTGCCCTCCATATTTTTCAAGAAGCTCGGTTGAACGGAATCGTCTAAGGCCACCGTTCCCAACATGTCACTCATGCCAAAATCTTTGACCATTCGCTTGGCGATCCTGGTCGCCTTTTGCAAATCATCTGCTGCTCCTGTTGAGGCTTCTCCAAAGACCAGTTCCTCCGCCATGCGCCCACCTAACAAGACGGCAATGCGATTTTCTAATTCGGAACGGGTGAATAAATACCGGTCTTCGATCGGGAGCTGTAACGTATAGCCCAAGGCCGCCACGCCGCGCGGAATGATTGAGATTTTTTGGACAGGATCTGACCCGGGCAACGACATCGCCACCAACGCATGCCCGACCTCATGATGAGCCACTCGTCTGCGTTCTTCCACACTGAGGACGCGGTTTCTCTTTTCCAGACCGGCAATCACCCGTTCCACGGCTTCCTCAAAATCCCGGTGTTCCGCCGTCTCCCGACTTCGTCGAATGGCCAGTAGGGCAGCCTCATTCACCACATTGGCTAAATCGGCACCAACCATTCCCGGGGTCATTGCGGCAATTTTGTCTAAATCGACATCCGGAGCCAGTTTAATGTTTTTGGCATGTATGGCCAGAATAGCGGTTCTCCCCGGCCGATCAGGGCGATCGACCAGCACCTGTCGATCAAAACGTCCTGCACGCAACAACGCCTGGTCCAAAATTTCAGGACGGTTGGTTGCGGCCAACATAATGACCCCCACTCGAGGATCAAACCCGTCCATTTCCACCAATAATTGATTCAGCGTTTGCTCACGTTCTTCATGCATCATGGGCCCCGTTCCCCGGGCTTTTCCCAATGCATCCAACTCATCTATGAAAATGATACATGGCGCCTTGGCCGTGGCTTGTTCAAACAAATCCCGCACGCGGGCCGCTCCCACTCCCACAAACATTTCCACAAACTCCGACCCGCTAATGGAGAAAAACGGCACGCCGGCTTCTCCCGCAATCGCTTTCGCCAGCATGGTTTTTCCGGTGCCAGGGGGCCCCACCAAGAGCACACCCTTGGGGATCCGCCCCCCGATCTTGGTGAATTTTTCCGGGGTCTTTAAGAATTCAACCACTTCCATGAGTTCCACTTTGGCTTCATCGACTCCAGCCACATCACTCATACGGGTCTTGATATCGCTTTCAATATAGACTTTAGCTTTGGATTTCCCGATTCGCATAAACCCGCCACCCGCTCCTTGCCCCATCTTCCGCAAAATCCAAAACCAAATCCCGGCAAAGACCAGAATAGGGACGACCCAGGAAGCCACGTCTTTCCAGAGCGTGCTGACAATCACTCCGGCAAATTCCACATGCTTTTCTTCCAACATTTTTACTAATTCCGGATCATCAACCCGGACCGTCTGAAACCCTTGGGGACTTTCCACTCCTTTGTCAGATTTCAGTTTTCCATGAATGACTTTGTCGGTAATGGAGACCTCAGCCACCTTATCTTCCTGAACCCAGGTTTTAAATTGACTGTAGGGCACCTCATCCATATGTTGGGCGGCAAAATACATTTCCTGGAGAATAATGAGTCCCCAGAACGCAATAATGAAATACCAAATAGAGACCCGATATTTTTTTTCCATATTTGCTATCCTAACCCCTATTCCTGTGTGACGCTGAATCGCATGAGATGAACATTATCTTACTGTACCCAAGAATGAGAAATACGTCTATCGAAATGGGGCAAAATTCTTCACTGATTCGTTATTCCTGCCTAGCGGCAAACCTTGCCAACTCCTTCGTTCGGGCATGGGCCAGGAGTTGAAAAATCCCATGATCTCTTGCAAGTCAACATGATGTAAGGAACTTTCATCGTCCGGGCAGGTTCTCTCTTCTCAAGCATGATCGCCTCTTACGACCCTCAGCTATTATGGATTCTCATGGCCGGCTTGCTGGTCGGAGGGACAATCGCATGGGTCATATGCTCCAATGTCTATCGAGGAAGGAAGATCCAAGCCTTACAAGAGGCCGCCACCCGATTCGCCTCGGCTCAAGCCCAAACCGGAGAACTTCGGACCCAATTAGCCACCCTGCAGCAGGAACGTGATCGGGTCCATCAAGAATTTCGTCTGATGGAAGTGGCCAAAGTGTCAGCCGAAACAAACCTTGAAAATACGCAACGGCACTTAGCCGAACAGCGGGCCTTGCTGGAGGATGCGAAATTGACCTTGTCGGATACCTTTCGATCTTTAGCCTCGGAAGCCCTGGCAGGAAACAATAGGGGATTTCTGACCCTGGCCGAGGAAAAATTTAAAGCCCTCAAAGAAGAAGCAACGGCTTCCTTCGACCAACGCCACACCTCCATTGAATCCTTGTTGCAGCCGCTCACCGAATCCCTACGTACCTACCAAAAAGAATCTCAAGCATTAGAAGATAAGCGACTTCGTGAACTCAGTGTCGTGGGAGAACAGTTACGCCAATTGGCCTCTTCCCAGGCCATCCTCCAGGCGGAAACATCTAAATTGGTCAATGCCTTGCGATCACCACAGGTTCGAGGACGCTGGGGGGAAATCGCGCTTCGAAGAACCGCTGAATTGGCTGGCATGTCAGCCAACTGCGATTTTTTTGAACAGGAAAGCGTCTCCACCGAAACAGGGCGGTTGCGTCCCGATATGATCGTCAGGCTCCCGGCAGGAAGAGATGTGGTGGTCGATTCCAAAGTTCCGCTCAATGCGTTTTTAGATAGCCTGGAAACGCACACGGACGAAGATCGGGAAGCCGCACTCAATCGGCATCTCGGCCAGGTAAAACGCCATATCAGTCAATTAGCCTCAAAGGAATATTGGGATCAATTTCCAGCCGCTCCGGAATTTGTGGTCTTATTTATCCCCAATGATTCATTCTTAGCTGCCGCGGCAGAGCGGGACCCTTCCCTCGTCGAGTCGGCCTTAACGAAAAAAGTCGTCATCGCCACACCCACCACGTTCATTGCCTTATTGCGAGCCATTGCCTATGGATGGCGCCAGGAACAAGTGGCTGAAGGGGCCCAACGCATTAGCATTCTCGGACAAGAACTCGCTGATCGCCTGAGCACGCTGGCAGAGCATTTTGGGAGAATAGGTCAAGCCTTGGGTCGGACCGTCGAATCCTATAATGCGACCGTCACCTCATTGGAAAATCGGATCTGGCCCACGGCCAGAAAATTTAAATCGCTCGGAATCAGCGCAAAAAAAGACCTCATGGACATCAAATGCGTAGAACACATGCCAAGACCGCCTGGGGAAATGGAACCATCCCCACAAGAACTTCCACCAAAATCTTCATAAGTTGAGGAAACGATTTCTCTCCTGTTTCCTTCAATGAAAAGGCTCTTCTCTTGTAAAGGATAGTGATTGCAGTCCAGGCCCTTCTTTCTGTCTACATCTGGTCCTTCATTTGGGGCCGGATTTTGAGCAATGACATATTTGCGCTATTCTTTCTTAAGTATCCTGAAATTGGTATTATATTCCTAGTAATTCCAGGGTTTGGTTAGAGACTACTTCTTTAATTGGAACGGATGAGGTATCGCACGTGAGACCAGGAATCACCACCAGATTGGCAACAGATAGGGAAATTGGCCTGAAAGCAGTAAAGAAACAATTGTCTGTCAGGTTGAGATTGGGTGCGTGTCTTTTGATGATCCTGACTTTGGTGGCTTCTTCAACGTCATCCTGGGCCGACACAGGTGAAGGCTTGGCACCTCTCTCCAAATTCTTAGAGATTCCACTGGAAGGTAAAAGCATCCCTGGTAAACTCAGATTCCCTCTCTACGAGCAGAATGCTGTTCAATATTTCAGCGCCGGATTAGGT
>JACDDF010000200.1 GCA_013817135.1 Nitrospirales bacterium | reverse complement strand
TGCCCAGAAATATCTCGATCCTGCATGTCCGGGAGAAATTATTATCTCCGGTAACACGATGCATGGATGGTCGGTCTATTCTGTTGGAGATAACGGGATTGGGATTTCTGCAGAGCATCATGCCGGAATTTTTGAGGCATTCTCGTATCCGGTCGTGGAGCCGGAAGGTCGTCAAGGAGTGGGTTTGGCCATTGTGCGTCGCATCATTGATCGGCATCAAGGAAACATTGAAGTCGAATCGACTCCGGGGCAAGGCTCGACCTTTCGGGTGTACTTTCCTCGAGCGATCATTGCCGAGGAGGGAGGAGGGAAAGAAGAATGAGTCGAAGGAAATAAAAACGTGTTATTTCCCATCGGGCCAATTGAACTTGACCGCCTTCACTCAGTCAGCCACCTTGGCAGAGGCCTTTGCTTGCTTGGCATGGTTTCATGAGGATGTCGTCAGTCACTGGGTGCATCTGAGATTTCCTTTCGTTACTCCATGAATCGACGCGTTTGTTGATGAGTCGTATGAGACGTTCTTTTGGGCCATGACTTCTTGCCCGGCAGAAAGGCTCTCTGTACTGAAGCTTGTGGTGAATGGTGTAGTAAGGACTGTCCCCTGGGGCAGTCGAGAAAATTTCGAGACAGGCAGCAAGAAAGAAAAGATGTTTGCTAGGAGCCGAAACCGATGTTTTGGTTATCGAGGATCGAAGTGACCCCCATCGAAAAATTTCTTACCGATGGCGCCGCGATTGCTTCAAACGCCGAAGGCGTATTTGTTCTGTCCTGCTGGTTTTTTTAACCGGGCTGACTTTCTTTTGGTTCTTCCAACCTAACCCTCGCAAAATCCGACTCACATGGTCAGGGTGATATTTCACCCCGAAGTATCGCCGAATCATTCGGCCAATAAGGCGACAGGTCCATTGATCAGTCCGCATCTTTGCGGCTCGTGGACCTCGTTGGAGAATTTGGAGGAGATGTTGGCGTTGTTTGGGCGAAAGGCGTGATGGACGACCGGTATGGGGTTTGGATTTCAAGGCATTTTTCCCGCCTTGTTCGAGTGCATCTTTCCATCGCTTGACCGACGATGGCGCTGCCCCGATTGTTCGGGCAACCTCGCGAATGCCTCGACCTTTGGCCAACAGGCTGGCAGCCATTCGCCGTCTGGCTTCTAGTTTTTCTGCACTACCCTTTGGTCTCATGAATCCACTTCTCGGATTTCTCAATGCGACTCTTGAGGGAAAATGTGCATCATCAGGTAAAAGCGCAAAGGAGGGATGCCTGGGAAAAAATTCCGAAAGGCGAGGATGTGATGACAGGAAAATTTTCCCAAGTCAAAGCGTGAGGAAAGGCAGCCTCACGCATAGCACAAAAGGAGTGGGTCGGATACTATTCAGAGAGATGAAGTGGAGATTCCCATATCGCTGATGTTCGCGAGGCAAGCGCCTGCATCGGCCATTTCTTGGAGGGCATTCCGGGAATTATCTTGTTGGGGGTTGCCCCCCTTCGTGGCATCCGTGAGCAGGACGACTCGAAGCCCGCGTTGACAGCCATCGAGAACCGTGTGCTTGACGCAATCTTCGGTAGGTAGTCCCAGCACATACAATGTTTGGATGTTGAGATCTTCCAGGCGGTCGGCCAGACTTGTACCATCAAAGCCGGATCTCGAATCTTTCTTCGGATCGGTTCCTTTAGAAATGACCATCATCCCGGGAGGAAGGACTAAGTCGGAATGAAATTGAGCTCCGCGTGACCCTTGGACTCCATGAGTCGGCCAAGGCCCCTGTTGTTCAGTGAAGGAGCTGTGATTGGCCGGGTGCCAATCTCTGGTTGCCAGTATGGGCCAGCCTTGACGGCTGAAGTGCTTGATGTAGGCGTTGATGAGAGGAATGAGGCTGTTTGCCTCGGGAACGGCCAGTGCCCCACCCGGAAAGAAGTCATTTTGTAAGTCGACTAAGATTAGCGCGGAATGTTGATCAGGTTGGGGAACGGTCGAGGTTTGGGTATGTGAAGAATCTGATGGGGAGGCTTGCTTGGAAAGTTTCATGTCCGTTATGCCAGAATTTCTGTCCCGATGCCTTTGTCGGTGAAAATTTCGAGTAACACCGCATGAGGCACACGTCCATCAATAATGTGCGCCTTGCGGACGCCACCCTGAAGGGCGGTTAAACAGGCATGAACTTTGGGGAGCATGCCTGCACTGATGACCTGCTTTTTGACCATTCGTTCCATGTCTTTTTTGGAGAGGGTGGAGACGTGCCGATTATTGGCATCACGAATGCCTTTGACATCGCTTAAGACCAGTAGTTTTTCGGCTTGAACCGCTGCAGCTACGCTGCCTGCTACCAGATCGGCATTGATGTTATGGGTTTTCCATTTGGCGTCCACTCCAATTGGCGCAATGACCGGAATGAAATTGGCCTCTTGAAGCGTATGGAGCAATGCGGTGTCGACATGACTGACTTGGCCGACGAGTCCGTAGTCTTCAGGGTGCAGCACGTCGGTTGATCCGCTGTAGGTGTGAATAAGACTCTTGGGATTAAATGGTTTCGTGGTCAGGAGGCGACCATCCTTGCCGGTAAGTCCGACAGCTTTGGCGCCATGCTGGTTCAACAACGACACGATTTCCTTGTTGATTTTTCCACCCAGGACCATTTCGACTACTTCCATGGTTGGCTGATCCGTGACCCGAACCCCATGCAGGAATTTCGCCTCAATGCCGAATTTTTCCAGTATTTTGTTAATTTGTGGCCCACCGCCATGAACGATAATCGGTTGCAATCCGACATATTTTAATAAGACGACATCTTCGGCGAAGCCTTCCTTGAGTTCCTCATGGACCATGGCGCTGCCCCCGTATTTGATGACCACGATTTTTCCGGCCAGGGTCCGAATATAGGGAAGCGCCTCAATCAGGATGTCAGCTTTTTTAATCAGTTTGTTCATGCAACCTACTCACGGGCTCCAGGGTTTCGGGGAGAATAGCACAGGCGAAAGGGAAATATGGCCATAGTAACAGATGTATTGATTTTAAAGAATGAACCGGCTGAGATCTTCGTCTTTCACAATACTTTGCAGGTGGTCCCGAACATACTGCGCGTTGATGACGACCTCTTTTTCCTGAAGATCTTGTGCTTCAAACGAAACATCTTCCAATAACCGTTCCACGATGGTGAAGAGCCGTCGTGCGCCGATGTTTTCGGTTCGGTCATTCACCTGCACAGCAGTGGCTGCAATTTCTTCGATCCCGTCTTTAGTGAATTCTAACGCGATCCCTTCTGTGCTCAGCAATGCGTGATATTGTTTGACCAGGGCGTTCTTGGGTTCGGTTAAAATGCGGATGAGGTCATCCTTCGTGAGGGGCTCCAGTTCAACCCGGATGGGAAACCGACCTTGTAATTCAGGAATCAAGTCCGAGGGTTTGGCCACGTGAAATGCTCCTGCGGCAATAAATAAAATATGATCGGTTTTGACCGGGCCGTGTTTGGTATTGACCGTTGATCCTTCCACGATCGGAAGGAGGTCACGCTGCACGCCTTCCCGGGAAATGTCGGGGCCTGTGTTTTTCTCTCGCCCGGCAATTTTGTCAATCTCGTCCAGGAAGACGATCCCCGATTGTTCCGTGCGGGTAATGGCCTCTTTGGTGACTTCTTCCATATCAATGAGTTTTTGCGCTTCTTCTTGGGCCATGAATTTCAGGGCTTCTGAGACTTTCATCCGGCGATTTTTCTTTTTACCCGGCATCATGCCGCCGAGCATATCCCGAAGGTTGTGCTCAAGATCTTCCATCCCCCCGATATTGGAAATGATTCCAACCGGAAGTCCTCCTCGTTCCTTGATTTCGATTTCCACCATCCGATTATCCAGTTTGCCCTCGCGTAGCTGAAGGCGAAGTTTTGAGCGGGTGGATTCCTGTTGATCCTGTTTCTGTTGAGTGGGAGCCTCTGCTGACTCTTCAGTGAACTCAAACGAAGGACTCGACGGCGAGGGTGGAAGCAGCATATCTAAGACGCGCTCTTCGGCCATGTCTTCAGCCTTCTTTTGGACCTTTTCCAGGTAAGCAGTTTTGACCATATTGATGGATAAATCTGTGAGGTCACGAATCAGAGATTCCACGTCCCTGCCGACGTATCCCACCTCGGTAAATTTGGAGGCCTCAACTTTAATGAATGGCGCATCTGCTAATTTTGAGACTCGTCGGGAAATTTCGGTTTTCCCGACACCTGTTGGGCCAATCATGATGATATTTTTCGGGACAATTTCATCACGGAGTTCCGGGCTGAGCTGTTGGCGTCGCCAGCGGTTTCGTAACGCGATGGCGACCATGCGCTTGGCGTCCCGTTGTCCAATGACATAGCGGTCTAACTCTTCCACAATTTGGCGTGGAGTGAGGGAGCCCAAGTTTTTGGGTGTTGGTGAAGTCTCTTGTTCCATACGTTATGACGATAACTCCTCAATGACA
The DNA here is from genome assembly GCA_013817135.1 of Nitrospirales bacterium. Lineage (GTDB taxonomy): Bacteria > Nitrospirota > Nitrospiria > Nitrospirales > UBA8639 > Nitrospira_E. The sequence continues at coordinate 920 of JACDDF010000200.1, read as the reverse complement.
ATGTGATGGTTGGTATAAATATCGATTCCGGCGGCGATTTGCATGCTCTGTTCGACAACCTGGGAGGGTAGCAGTTCGGTATGAGCCAGGAGGGCTCGAGCAGCCGATAAGGCATAGGGTCCTCCCGATCCAATAGCCAAAATCCCATCTTCCGGTTCGACCACATCACCTGTGCCGGTAATAATGAATGAATGCTCCCGGTCGGCCACCGCTAAAAGCGCTTCCAATCGTCGAAGGACCCGATCCGTTCGCCAATCCTTCGCCAGTTCAACCGCGGCTCGGGTCAGATTTCCTCGATATTCTTCCAGCTTCGCGTCGAATTTTTCAAATAAGGTAAACGCATCCGCAGTCGCTCCCGCAAAGCCGGTGAGCACCTGATCTTGATGCATTTTCCGGAGTTTCTTGGCGTTACTTTTCATAATCGTGCTGCCGACGGTGACCTGACCATCACAGCCCATGGCCACTGTAGTCCCCTTGCGGACGCACAAAATCGTAGTGGATCGAATCTTCATCGTTTGAGAAGGTCTCCTTCTGGGGGTATGGAGTGAGAAGAGCCGGATCGGGGGTGCGCCCGGTCATAAACGGCCATGAGTTGGTCAGTTGCCACATGGGTGTATTTTTGGGTTGTGGCGAGCGAAGCATGCCCCAAGAGTTCCTGGATGGCTCGCAGGTCAGCTCCCTCATCGAGGAGGTGGGTGGCAAAGGAATGGCGCAGGGTGTGGGGAGTGACCGTCTTATTGAAACGGTGTTCGGTCTCTTGCTTCATCATGCGTTCCACGCTTCGAGCGGTTAATCGCCCTCCTCGAGCATTGAGAAAAAGAGGTTGCGATGCTGAGTAGGGCACGAGTTGAGCCGATGCTCCGGTTTTTATCATCTTGTTCTTGTGGGGCGGATGACGTTGATATTCCAAGATGGCATCA
>JACDDF010000199.1 GCA_013817135.1 Nitrospirales bacterium | reverse complement strand
CCTCATCAATCATATTCAGACAAATGCGGTCTTTGACGCTGCCGCCGGGATTGTAAAACTCCGCCTTCCCATATATCGTGGCTCCTCCTGCAGGGGAAAGCCGGTTTAATCGTACTAACGGAGTATGCCCAATGCCATCCGTAATATTCCGAAGAAATGCGGCACTCACGCGCCACCGCCCATGAAAAACAAAAATTCCAGTTTATCGCCATCCTTCAGTGAGGTGGTTCCCAGTTGCTCCTGATCAACCATCTGTGTATTCAGTTCAACGGCAACGAGTTGCGGGTCAATATCTTTGGTTTTCAGGACGTCTAGCACCGTAGAAACCTCCAGGGTTTCGGGTTTACCATTGATCGTCAATTGCATGCCGTGCTCCAAACGTAAGTACTGAAAATGCCTAAACAAAAAACGTAACAAACCCCCACGAAGGGAGTCAAGAAATGGTGCGATTAGGTGCCTTGGCGCAAGAGTGGCACCAGGTCTTTGGCACGGCCTTGAAAGGACACGTCCACAACGGAGGAGTTGGGCGTCGGGTCCAAATTCAGTTCGACCACCAGGGCGCCACCATCTTTGGCAATGGGAGCAAATGATGCAGCCGGATAGACCACGCCTGAGGTCCCAATAATGAGAAGAATATCACATGTTCGCAATGCCTGATAACTGCGGTTCAAATCTTCCTGATCCAATGACTCTCCAAACCACACAATATGGGGGCGCAACAACCCAGAACAGTCCGTGCAGTTTGGTGGATAGACCAGAGGCAGATCGCGGTTAGCCGAAATCCGGTTGCATTGTGTACAACGCACTTTCCAGATGTTGCCATGGATTTCCGAAAGACGTTGCGAGCCCGCCATGGCATGAAGCCCATCGACGTTCTGCGTAATGAGCCAAAAGTGTTCAATTCGTCGTTCAAGTTCAACGAGAGTTTCATGTGCCGCATTCGGGTGTTTGGTTGCGACCAAATCCCGTCGCCAGTTATACCATTCCCACACAAGTTTGGGGTCCCGGGCAAAGGCCTCAGGTGAAGCCAGTTCCTCAGGCCGGAAATTTTTCCACAAGCCTTCGGGTCCCCGAAACGTCGGTACGCCGCTATCCGCGGAAATTCCCGCACCGGTAAGAACCGTGACCGACCGGGCCATGGCTATACGGTCACGCACATCAAGAATCGTCAGTCCACTAGGCATGAGAATATGAGAACGTGGATGTGGCTATTTGGGAGCACCATTGGGCAATTTCCAGCAGTCCTTATGAGCGATTGCTCACTCGTGCATCATGAAAACAGGTCAAGACCTTAGTTGTTTAGGAAGCATCGTTCAATGGTCGGCGCTGTCATTCCCGACATTTTTAATCGGGAATCCATCTTGACCTTTTTCGGATGGATTCCGGCTAACAACCTGCCGGAATGACGGAACGGTCTTTGGTTTATCGCCCTCACTTTTCAGGACTTACTATTTTCATGAGCTGTAAAAAACCCCTTCTCAAAAACATCTATCTTGAGGTTAACCATATGCCGGCATCAGGACGGTTTTTATTCTTTGTAGAGGCGAATGGTGACTTTTTGTCCTTTAATTCTGGTTCGGCCAAGAGACTTTATAATCCCATGGACATGCTCTTCCGGCACTTTGACCAGAGAGAATTGATCGGAGACTTTGATGGGGCCAATCACATTCGAACTAATCCCGGCCTCGTTAGCAATGGCACCGACCAGATCTCCTGTCCGGACCCCTGCCATTCGACCGGCGTTTACATGCAAGGTCGCCATGTTTGTGGACTGACTGTGACGTTCCCGTCTGCCGACCGGCCTACCACCACCTCCTCCGCCTCTGAGGACTCTTGGAGCATCGGGGTAATCGGACGGTCCTCGCCTTGGCCGTCTGGAGGTCTGGGATGTGTCAGGTGCCCGGTCCCGTATCGCAGGAATATCCTCTTCAACTCGATCGCCCGTCCTTGACCCGTAGGCCAATTGAATCGCGGCTGCGGCGACATCCGCCTGGTCAAATTTTTCAGTGAGGGTGTTGACCACGACTCGGAATTGCTCAAAATCGTTGGCCTTGAGAATATCTTGAATGGAAACGCCAATCTGTTCCAGCCGCTTAGTTTGAAGGTCGGCCACCGTCGGGAGTGTGCCCATCTCGACTTTTGATTTGGTCAGGCGCTCAATATTTTGCAGCAGCCAGCGTTCGCGTGATTCGACGAGTGTAATGGCTTCACCAGCCCGTCCGGCGCGTCCGGTCCGTCCGATGCGGTGGACGTAGGCTTCGGGAGAGGACGGGACATCGTAATTGACCACGTGTGACACGTGAGGAATATCCAGGCCTCTTGCTGCCACGTCTGTTGCGACAAGCAACTCGGTTTTCCCGGCGCGGAAGGATTGCATCACGCGATCGCGTTGAGCCTGGTTCATTCCGCCATGCAGGCCTTCTCCCCGGTATCCCCGGCCATTGAGCATAGAGGTCAACTCATCGACCTCTAAGCGTGTTCGGCAAAATACCAGTGCTGACTTTGGACTGGACATATCCAGGATTCTGGCCAGCGCCGCCACTTTGTGAGGTCTAGCCACGAGGTAGGCGATCTGATGCACCCGAGGGGCCACCCCGGCCTTTACCGGTTCCTTGATAATCTGAATCTCGATGGGATTGCGTAAATGATGACGTGCGATTGATGCGATGCGGGGAGGCATGGTGGCTGAAAACAGTGCGGTCTGCCTGGTCGCAGGCGTCTGTTTCAGAATGGCATCCAGATCCTCGGCGAAGCCCATGTTGAGCATCTCATCGGCTTCATCCAGCACCACAATCTGAAGGTCCTTGAGCTGAAGGGTTTTGCGTCGGATATGATCCAATGCCCGTCCTGGAGTTGCCACGACGATATCGACCCCGCGTTTCAACGCGATGAGCTGTGGGCGGATGGCCTGTCCTCCATAGACGGCGAGGATGGCGATTTGCTGCTGTTTCCCATAACGCTGGACAGCCTCGCAGACTTGTATTGCCAATTCGCGTGTGGGCACCAGAATAAGGGCTGAAGGATTCGGCTGCTTGGCCGAATGGGCCAGGCGCTGGAGGAGGGGAAGGGTGAATGCAGCAGTTTTTCCAGTTCCGGTTGCGGCACGCCCCAGGAGGTCCTTTCCGTCCAAAAGCGGTGGAATGGCTTCGCGTTGGATAGGAGTGGGCTCTTCATATCCTATCGCCTCGAGCGTGGTCAGCAGCGCCGCTTCAAGGCCAAGAGCCGCAAAGCCGGGTGAGAAGCCCTTCATTGTAGGAGCAGTGGGAGGGTTGGACGTGTCGTGTTTCATGACGGTTTTGCAACCTTTCTGGATGAGGTCCGGAGTTGTGTGTAGGCCGACTTGAGCCGGTCTGTCGGTATGTTATGTGATGTTCGTTAAAGACGAGAGGAAGGGACGGTTCTGATTGAACCGGCTTCCTTGGGCTGGATGGCCTCACCTTAAAGAGACTGGGCCTTCTTAGCTTTGTCCTACCCCGCGACCCGCTGGTCGTGTCGCGCCGGGCAGCATATGGTCCCTGACCATGATGACGAAACCGTGAAAGGTCACGACAACTCGTGACCCTTTTTGAGGGATGCCTGCCTGTCGGTTATGTGGGGTGGTCGCCTAACGAGCGTTTCCTGTCCATAGTCCTTTTACCAGGAAAGGTAAACCAATTCCTAGCTCCCCTCATGAAAAATGGTCCTTGGTGGGACCAAAGTAGTAGGGGAAGAGGGTCGATGAGGGGTCCTCAGCACGAAAAAGACTTGTGAATCGGGTTGAATTTTGAGAGATTGACGGGTCTCAGTGTTTAACCGCATGTCAAAGCAGCAGGCTGTTCCATCTGTCACGCATAAGGAGGTTGATATGGTGAAGGTTCTGGGTCTTGTGAGCGGGTTGATGCTGGGTATCCAGACGACGGTCTGTGCAGGCGTGGTTTTTCATGTCGAGACGACCTTTCCCAATCGGGCAGAGGTGCCTTCCAGAACCGACGCGATGACGGTCGACGGGAAGAAACTGAAGATGACGATAAATGATAATGATGCGGGGAACACTCAATCCACGGTCATTTATCGAGGCGATCTGGAGGAAATTCTGCTGATCAATCATGGAGATCACACTTGGCGTGCTATGGACAAGGCCACGATGGTCAATCTTGGTCAACACATCAACCCGGCCATGGAAAAGATGCAGGAAATGTTAAAGAATATGCCCCCGGAACGACGAGCCATGATGGAAAAGATGTTTGCCGGTCAGGGGATCAATCCCGCCATGATGGGCGGGAAGGTCGAGATGCAGGTAAAAAAAACCGGCGAAAGCCAAACCATCAATGGCTACCCCTGTGTGAAATATGAAACCTGGCGGGAAAACGAAAAAGTCGCAGAACATTGCGTGAGTGATTGGAAACAGGTTCCCGGTAGTCAGGAAGCCCGAGGCGTGTTCCATGATATGGCCGCTTTTTCTCAGGAGGTATGGCAGGGGGCATTCAAAGGCGGTGGAGGTCCCGCGTCGTTTTTTGAATCAATAGGGAAGATGGAAGGCTACCCGGTGTTGACGAGAATTTTCTCCAATGGAACCGTTGTCACAGAAACCCGGTTGACCGGAGTGGAGGAGAAATCGGTATCGGTGCAGGAATTTGATCCTCCCAAGGGCTATGTCAAAAAAGATTTCCTGCCGAAAAATCTTCCCTCTCATATGGGGCAATAGCAGAGAAGAATGTGGAAGTTAATAAAGACAATTTGAGAGAAACAAAGAATCTCGCTGAGTCTCAGGTTGCTCGACCTGGGATTGGATCCTTCGCAGTTCTGAATACTCACGGTCCGGTTTGCACGTATCGTGTCCCTTGTCCATGGGTGTAGGAGATGATGCCATTGTCCCTGGTGATAGACTTCTCGCTCAATGAAACCAGCAAGGCCTAGGGCCGGTACCGGTGTCACAAAACATCGGTATGGCATCCGGTTTCGCATTCCCGCTCTTCCTGGTCGTTTCGGAATATGAAGAAAACTCCTATCGACATTTGGGTGACGGACCCGCTTACCAGCTTTCTTGGCAGGCAGACCACCAGTGGCGTTGTGCTGTTTGTTGCTGCGCTGGTGGCATTAGTTCTGGCCAATTCACCCTTTGCGGATGCCTATCACCATCTTTGGCACAACGAATTCTCAGTCGGTTTCAATGATTTCCTTATCAGCAAGACACTGCATCATTGGATCAATGACGGGCTGATGGCCGTGTTCTTCTTTGTGATCGGGCTTGAACTGAAACGCGAGATCATGGCGGGTGAACTGAGGAACCCCCGTGATGCTCTGCTCCCGATCGCTGCGGGGGTAGGCGGCATGGTTGTGCCGGCGTTGATCTACCTGGCGTTCAATCCATCGGGCGACGCGAGCGACGGATGGGGC
>JACDDF010000198.1 GCA_013817135.1 Nitrospirales bacterium | reverse complement strand
GTGTTGGGTGCCGTGCAGTTTGTGGGTGGAGGGGTGAGTGCAACCGGGATAGCTTACGTGCATACGGATCATTTGGGATCACCACAGAAGGTGACGGATGCCAATCAATCGATTGTCTGGGGCGCAGTGTATACCGCGGTTCACTCGATCACCGGCACGGCCACGAACAATCAGCGGTTTCCCGGCCGATATTTCGATCAGGAGACGGGGTACCATTACAACTATTTCCGCCACTTTGACCCAACGACAGACCGGTAATTTTAGAGGGATCCGATTGAGTGAGGGGGAGACATCAATCGTTATGCCTATGCCTTTGGAAATCCCGTTTCGCGATTTGACTTTTATGGTGTGCGCCCCCTGCTAGAATTCACGAAGAACTTCCTTCGACCCTTTTCCCCGGATTTAGATCTTGATTTAATCGAAGTCCATCCGAACTCAGCTTTGGGTTCTCTGGTAAACACAGCCAACGGGGATTACGCCATTACCTTTGGCAATAACATTTATTTCTATGCGGATTTTCATAATCCCTATTCGGTAACAGGAACAGGGCTCGTCGCCCATGAAATCGCTCATGCTCAAGATTATGCCAATGCCGGGTGGGATCAATTTCTGGGTGACTATCTTTTGGAATATTTTGGTTATGAAGGTAATACTTCAGAAGCAAATGCACAGGACATGAGTCGAGATGTGCAGGGGCTTTTGAATTCACAAGGAGGGAATCCTCCATGCAACAGGATGACGATTGCTAACGATGCGCACAAAAAAATTGGTCAAGGTGTCTTTTATGGTCTTGTTGGTATTAGTCGGGTGCATCTCGGTCACGCCAAATGGGCCGACCCTTTTTAGTTGTTGTTCCAGCATGCAGGCGGCGCGACCGATATTCTCGTGAATCAGCAACAGCCCAGTCCGGGAGGGTTTAGCCTTAAATCCTTTACTTTGTCTTTAGAATGAATGGCGCATCCGAGTTTTCCGTGGGTAATCCGCTAGTCTACTGATCCTTTTTGGGAATTGAATCTGCTTTGAATTCCTCTCCTTTGTAAGGAGAGGCAAGGTGAGGTAGAGTCCTGGTACCCTCGGGAAGCCACGATGGGAACAGCCATTCCGTGCTGTGAGGAGGCTACCTCCCTCCACCCCTCCTTACAAAGGAGGGGGACTCAAGGACGATCAACTCTACTTTTTACCCATGCGAATGTCTGAAGGGCCGAATAAATATACCTGAGGCGAGGGAAGCAATTTTACTGTAGGAATTGTTGGCGGTCTTTTCAAGATATACAGTTTAGGCAAAAACCAATCGACCTTTTGCTTGTGGATTCGGCCGTCCCAACTCCTTTGCGGTTTCCAGCCATTCTTGGATCACCATTTCTACATGCTCAACGCCTCTTGATAGGTTGGGCCATCAGCAGCGCACCCCGTTAATTCGGGAACCTCGGCGATAAAAGCCTCATCTTCCTGACTCCAATAGATGATTATTTCATATTTCGGCATCGACGGATCCTTTTAATTGGTACTTGATCAAGACAAGACGAACTTGCTTGACTTGATACGGTTTGGCCTATGACCCTTTTGGCTGAAGGTTGAGAATTTCTTCCACATTTTCCCTGGTGAAAATATGATGAGACCCCTTGATGCGTTCTTTAAATTGAAGGTGAAGCAATAAATCCCGCAAACCTTCAAACGGAATATGGGCATCTGAGGTACCACGCAATATTTGGAGAAGAAAATTTTCGTATTTGGACATAATAGCAGCATTTTTATCTAATAATATCAATGAATTTTAGCAGTCTAGGCAAATTCTTCTTGAAGAGGCAAGGAGATTAGGAGACTATATCTGTTGGGCCAAATGTGATCCCACTATCCTGGACCTCCCGGTAGGGAAGGAGCCAGACCAAGGATTCGTCATGCAGATCTCCAACTTGAATCCGATTGCCCCACGGATCCCGGAAATCACAACGAAAATCAGGATGCACCTCCAATCCGTATTTCTTGGTGATTTTTTCCCGAACTTCCTTCACCTGGGCGTCATCCCGGACCATGATGCCGAAGTGTTTAGTGCGATCGGGTTGAAGGGTTTTCACTTCAAAGATCGCCAAAAACTGGTGCTCCCCCATTTTGCACCAGGCAGCCCCCTCGCCGCCTCGTAGCATTTCAAGATTGAAGACATCCGCATAAAACTCAACGGCTTTCTGCGCATCGTCAACTTCAATTACTACATGATTCACTCCATAGACTTGGACGGACATGACCATTTCTCCTTTCATTATGAGAGTGTTGAAAACAAATGTGCCACCTTTCAGGATGGGGTAGGCGATGCGTTCACTGCCTTCGCCGGAGCGGCTTCGCGCAGGCAGGTCGCCCCTTGGCCGTGCTCATGTACTCCTCCGTACGCTCTGCTCGTCCAAGCGGCTGCGGCCTTCCCTTCGGCATGACTCAGGGCAGGACTGGACGAGCCTTCCTTCGAAAACTCAGGACAGGTTTTGAACACTCCACCTATTTTGCTCTGGTGGGTTTCGGTTATTCATTTGCTGATGAAATGGCAAAATTTTTGAAATATTCAACAGCCCCTTTATTTCTTCGTAATGATGACCCGTTCATTCGATGCAGGGACATCTTGCATAATACTCTCGCCAAATCCGGCCTGGCGGAACATGCGATCATAGTCACTGAAGACATAGGCATCCCCGGCAGGAGTGGTGGCTAACATAATCAAGCAAAACTCAGCCATCGGCGCCGGCGAAATACGATCTTCATTAGGAATAAATTCCAGGGTGATCACATATCCTCCCGGCTTGAGGGAGTCATGAACCTTTTTCAAAAAAGCATCGCAGGTAGGCACATCGAAGTGATGCAGGAAATTTGTGAGCAGGATCACGTCATAGTCTTTCTCGAATTCCACCTCAAAGGCACTCCCCGGCAATTCATGAAATCGCTTGGTGATCCCGGCTGTTTGAGCATTCTCTCTCGCGACCGTCAATACATTGGGCCAATCCTGGGCCGTTATATCAGCCTCCGGTAGATTCCGAGCGATTTCAATACCAAACACTCCATGGCCGGCCGCCACATCCAAAACCTTACGGGTACCCGGGGCTTCCTGCTTGACCCAGTTGGCAATCCACTCAGCCGGGCCCCTCATGAGTGGCACCATGGAACGCGCAAACGTCACCCAATCGGGATGTTCCGGTGCCAACGTCCCACTCTCCCCTACCATCGTCCCACCCTTACGAACAGCGCCTGTAAGCTGCTTGAAGCCCTCAATAAAAGGATGTGACAACATAAAGTCGAGCGCCGGCCCTAAATATGCCGGAGAATTTTTTGGTAAAAATAATTCCGAATCTGGAGTCAACCGATACTCATCACCATCCTTGGTCAGAAAACCCACCACCGTGAGAAAATCTCCCAACATTCTCAGGCCTCGTTCAGAACCTTCGCATCGTTGAGCTAAAGCCTTGGGGGTACGGTGGCCTTCCGCGATGGCGGAAAATACGTCCAGTTCGATGGCGGATTTCAGTGCCGCCGTCCGCATATGCGCATTGACGGTCTGAAAAAATAATGCCGGGGAAAGTCCTTCACTGGGTTTCGTCGTTGCCATGATATGCTCCTATCTTTGAAACTGCCTTCTTCATAATAATTCGTGGGAATTGCCACGCCCCCTCAAATGGCCCTGGGTTTCAGAGCTGTATGCGCCCTTCCGTACGACGACGAACAACAACCTAGGGAAGGTTAGGATCATATAGAATTTATAATTCTGGCTTTACAGCTTTACGTTGTGTATCGAGAATCCCTCTTGGGGTTTTTCCAGAAAACATCGCTGGCAAGTGAACGCATCGCACTTGTGTACCCCACTCTCGTGTCAACGAGATTTTCTGTGGTGCCGGGTTTCGCCCCGGCAGGCGAGGCCTCCTTCGGCCGGGCTCAGGACAGGCTTTTTGTTCCGGCAAAAGGCCCCAAAACCATTGACGCCCCGTCTGGCCTCATTGAAGCGGTCGGACGCCAGCCTGAGGAAAGCGGACCAACTCGCTCGGCTCAAACAAAGCCCGCCAACTAATAGAAGCGTCCCTCCCTTTGACCAGACGGCAGGCGGCGGACCAGGGGAAACGAACCTTTCAGTGACTAACATGAAAGAGCGAGGAGCCATATATTTTGTATGATCCGAAGGTTACAACACCAGGGGTTTGATCGGCGCCAGCACCAATTTCGGATCACGTTTCCAATCCACCTCCGGCGCATCAACATAGAGTTCCACTTCGTTTCCATCGGGATCCTGAAGATAGAGACTTTGGCTCACGGTATGGTCACTCATACCTTCAATCTTGATACCCGCCCGCTCGAGATCCTGCTTGGCAGCACGAAGGTCATCAAGACTCTCTCCAACTTTTATGCCAATATGATAGAGGCCACGCCTCCTTCCTGAAGGCGGTCCTGGAACATCACCGACTTCAATCAACAGAATTTCATGATGAGTCCGGCCGGACGTGAGCGCCGCCGCTTTTCCTTCGAAAATCTGTCCGACTTCCTGAAACCCCACCACATCACGATAGAATATCAAAGACTGTTCGAGATTTTTGACGTAAAACACCACATGTCCTAAATATTGGGCTTTCATCAGATAGTTCATCCTCCTTTTACAAAGCATGCGCTGGGATCGTAAGTGCCTGCATTATAGGACCAGAACAAAGGTCGTCATAAGGGTAATAGCACATGTGGATAATCCGCCGGAATACGGTCATCTGACGATTGATCAACACCAGAAACATTCCAATCCGTTTAAATAACCTATACAAAATCTTCCGACCTAATCTGAGACAGTTAAGTCCTACACTATTAATGGGACAAATCTCCCAATCCATACCCACGTTTGTATCTATTTATACGTCTCATGAATTTTCTACACTGAGCATAATATATAAATTTAAAATTATTTACAGGAGGAGCCCCATGCCCATCTTACCAACCCAAGACTCAAGAGAATATCTACCGGCGGCGGTCAGACGGATCTCATGGGCCGCAATTTTTGCCGGGATTATTATCGTGCTGGTAGTTCAACTCACCTTGAGCCTGTTTGGTATCGGAATTGGCGCAAGCACCATTGACCCCTTGATTGGAGAGACGCCCACGGCCTCTTCCTTTAGTATCGGGGCAGCTATTTGGTGGGTCGTCGTGAGCATGATTGCTCTCTTTGCCGGAGGATGGGTCGCGGGTCGCCTTGCAGGGATGCCACAACAAACGGATGGATTGCTTCACGGATTCATTACGTGGGGAGCCGCCACTCTCGTGGCGGTGTATTTTCTCACCAGTGCCGCCGGCAGTATTCTGACCGGTACCTTTGGAGTGATGGGTGATGCTCTGGCCGCCACCGGTCAAGGCATGGCTGCACTCGCTCCCAATATC
>JACDDF010000197.1:1671-5407 GCA_013817135.1 Nitrospirales bacterium | reverse complement strand
GTCAAACGGTTGCGGAAAGAATACGGATTTTATGGTGGAAAAGAATTTCATACCTGGTATGGCGAACTTCTTCAAACGAAAACCGGCAATCGGGACATTACGTTCGCGCAACTGAAGAACCAGTACGGAAAAGATCTCCTTGTGACAGGGACGTGCCTTAATCGACGTGAAACCCACTATTACACGGAGACACGCAACGCCGACATGCCGATCCGCGATGCCGTAAGAATTTCTATGAGTCTTCCCCTGTTCTTTGCTGCCGTGGAATGGGGGGGAGATATATTAGTGGACGGTGGCGTGCTGAATAATTATCCGGTCTGGATTTTTGATGGCAAATTTTCTGGCGATCCTGATGGCCGAACAGTCAGGGAAGCTAAATGATGAACCATTTGCAGGATACATATCATGGCAAAAAAGATTATTCTTTTATCTGACGGAACCGGGAATAGTGCCGCCGCCATGTGGCGCACGGATGTGTGGCGTCTGTACAAGGCCCTCGATCTCTCTGACAAAGATCAGTTGGCGTATTATCAGGATGGCGTCGGGAATTCGTTCATTAAGCCATTGGCCATTCTGGGAGGGGCCTTCGGGTGGGGGCTCAAACGCAATGTCATTGATCTCTATACTTTCCTCTGCCGTAACTATCACCCGGAAGAAAATCCTGAACTGTATTGTTTTGGATTCAGCCGAGGGGCTTTTACTATCCGAGTGCTTTTGGGAGTCGTCAACAGTGAAGGACTCGTGAAAGCTTCCACCGAACGTGAGTTGAAACGGTTGGCGAAAAATGCCTTCCGCCATTATCGGCGAAAAGCCTATCACAACCGGGTGATACAGAAAATGAAAGTCTTACAAGTATTTCGCAAAGTGCGTGATATTGGTATTTCCCTTATTGAAAAAATGGAACGCCTGGAAGCCTATTCGCCAAAAACCGCCGCTAAGCAGATTAAGCCACAGGTAAAATTCGTCGGCCTTTGGGATACCGTTGCCGCTTATGGGCTTCCTTTCGATGAACTGACACGGTCGTGGGATGCCCTGTTTCCTCTTTCCGTCCCTGATAGGAATCTCTCGAATCGAGTCGAAAAGGCATGTCACGCTCTCGCATTGGATGATGAACGCAACACCTTCCATCCGGTTTTGTGGAATGAAGAAACTGAACCGGAGAGGGATCATATTGCTAAGGAACGGATCACTCAGGTCTGGTTTGCCGGAGCACATTCCGATGTCGGCGGCGGCCATCCGGATGATGCTCTGGCCCATGTGTCTCTCGATTGGATGCTGGGCGAAGCGGAACTTCATGGATTGAAATTTCAACCGGACGAACGCAAACAGGTCAGGGCGATGGCGAATACCTGCGGGGTCAAGCATGATTCCCGCCGATGGTTAGGAAGTTTTTATCGCTATCTACCCAGAAAGCTTGAACCGCTGATCTATGATGACCACGAGCCTATGAACAAAGTCATCATCACATGGCCTAAGATCCATGAGAGTGTCTTTGATCGAATCTGCCGGGATGGCGATGGATATGCGCCCTTTGTTCTGCCCAAAAGGTATGCGGTTGTCACGGCTCAGGGGAATATCGTGAATGTCGGTGACGGCAAAAACCATTCACCCGGTACGCCAGATTGTCTCCTACAAGAAAGGAAGTTAAACTTGCGGAATACTTCTTCAAACCCTATTTGCGAAGATTCCAAGCAGGCGGAAAAACGTGTGCTTCTGCAAGAACAAATCTGGGATTTCATATGGAAAAGGCGGGTTTTATATTTCTTTTCGATAGCCATAGCAGCCGGCCTCCTGACTTTTCCCTTACACCATCCTGCCACTGAAACTTGTGAAGGGCCGGATTGCGGGCTGTCGCACCTGATAGGCGGAATGGGATTCTTCCTTCCTGACTTTGTCAGTCCCTGGTTGCAAGCATTTCAAAGCCATTCGGGATTTTTTCTCCTGTTGGCAGTCTTTTTTGTAGGACTCATCGCCATTCAAAAAGGACTCCAAACTAAAATGTATGACACGATGAATGCCATTTGGACCCACAGGCAATCGGATTGGAGTCCAAGTTATCTTTTTCGCATTCGCACGCATCCCCGATATCAAGCCTTTTGGCTGGGAATGAAGAACTGGGTCCTTCCTCCGATAGCGGGAATGGCCGCGCTCGTGCTGGTCCTGGCAGTTATCAATCATTTTGTATTCGGGTTCATGGAATCCTGGGGCCGGGTGTGTGAACCGACTCCAGGCACACTCCCACAGGAACTTCACAAAAAAATTCATTTTCAGACCAATGCTGTTTGTCAGGCAACCGGGATGGAGCTCATCAAAGGAAAGCAATACCGGCTGACCATGACAATCACCAATGAATGGAAGGATAAAGGAATACCGGCGGACACGATGGGAGTCAACAACACACAGGGGGCTCTTGCCTTATACTTAGGGCTTCCCTTTCGCCGCCATTGGAGCGAACCTTGGTTCAGGCCTATGGCGCGAATCGGTGAAACGGGAAGCGACATCTATCCCTTAGTCCCGCAGGGGCGAGAGCCTCCCGGTCAGTCTGCGATGAAACTAATATATGAATTTACCGCACGCCGCAAGGGGGAACTCTTTCTATACGTGAATGATGCGGTACTCACGGTCCCAAAAGATTGGCAAGTATTTTATAGCAATAACCATGGAACAGCTGATGTTGAAATTTTACCTCTTTTTTTGAATTCCAATGAGCCCCGAAGGGCTCAAAATAAAATTGAGCGAGATGATCCTGCCATGGATTCGTTTTTGAAACAAGATTTCTCAAGGAAGAAAAATTCATGAAAAAGATTTTACTTTTTTCGATGATGATGGTGAGTTGGATAATTCAGGCTCCTGCCTTTTCAGATATGCCATCTTCTCCGTTCCCCTCGGCCAGTGGGAAATACTCCCTTTCTTGTCTTCGGAATCTGGATTCCTCCTTAACTAACTCAGAATTGATTGGCAAATACATCTGGTTTTGTGCCACTGCCGGCAATGCCCGGTTCTTTTCCTATACCTACCCGCAACGGATGGAGATCCTGATTGATTGGTACCGGGTATTGAATACCGATAAACGGGACGGCCGATTTCAAGATTGGGGATTAATGATTGACCCCGACTGTTGCAAGCCTGGCGCTCCGAACTGTCCGGCTCGGCACATGGATGAAACGTATGGATTTGACTGGTGTCCGGGGGATGAGAACTTACTGTCGTTCGTGGGCAAACGGGCATCAGATGGAGGGCCCGGCTATCGGGATCCGGCGTGTGATCTCTCGGAGGATAATTCACATTCCGACAAAAAGATTCCCGGCAAACAAGATCATCGCCAATCTTCATGCGATTTGGCCTTTGGCACGTCAACCGGCGCGTTAGGATTTCGAAAGTTTCCGAATCCACGCTTTGATCGAGAAACCTGGGTCAACGTGAATGGACGACCAGGGACCTGGGAGGGATATCAACGGCGCCTTGATGATGCGTCCATTGAACCGCCATTTTTAATCGGGATGGCCTGCGGAGCCTGTCATATCGCCTTTGATCCCCTCAAGCCACCAAAAAATCCAGCTCACCCCCAATGGGAAAACCTTTCGGGAACGATCGGAAACCAATATTCACGAGTTTCCCAGATTTTTGCTTCAGGGATGCCGGAGGATAGTTTGGAATGGCAAGTGTTTGCTTACGCACGGCCGGGTGTAGTGGATACCTCGGGGATTCCCACCGACTCCATCAATAACCCTGGAAC